>JBAZTH010000005.1 GCA_041661965.1 Candidatus Margulisiibacteriota bacterium | reverse complement strand
AGTTCATATGTTCAAGTACCAATTGCTGATGGCGATCGGCGAGGCGTGGGTCTATACCCGTCAGTGTTTTTTAAAATCATACGACATCATGCCATTTTCCTGGAGAACTTGTGTAGATACTTATGCCTTTATCACTGCCTTACGAAGGTTCACTTGCGTTTAGGTGACCAATTTGGCTAGGGCTTCCTTCAGATCCCGCATTGGCTCTCGGTAACCGTGCTCCCCTGTTGGGTAGCCACCAAGAGTTTCTTTGGGCACCCTTGCCTTCGCCTACATTTTCCCTTCTCACAGGGCAATGGCTGGACTTCCACCAGCTGGCTGACTATCATGCCAGTCGCACCACGCTCCAACTCCGTCAAAACACCCGGCCTCTACGGCTACCCGGGGGTCGTCGTAATCGGGTCAGAGGAGGCCGCAGCCTCCGTCTGCCCACAGAACCGTGCGTACGGGTCCGTACACGGCTCCTCATGCAAGGCGTATCCATTGAGAAACGTCAAACCAATGCGCCAGCTTTCGGTCGGATCGTATTTCCTGTCCTTTCAGGTTAATAAACCAACTGTTGGGGTAGGCTCTCGTCACCGCTCTGGTATTTGAGAGCACCCACCGTTTGTTGTTAGAAAAGACAGCTTTTGATGCTTGTTTTCGTGGTACCCCTCGTTTGACCAGATTTCGGTAAAGATGCTGTTTTCTCTTTTGTTGACTCACCAGTCTTGATCGTAATCGCCGCCGGATATGGGCTTCGATTTTATGCAATTGGGATGGGTAGTTGGTCAAACTATAATAGTTCGACCAGCCCACATACCATTGATTGATCTTGTCCAGTGTCGGTTCCAACGTTTTATGGGTGCCTCGCGGTGTCAGTGCTTTGACTTTATCCATGGCCGTTTGCAGGGCTTTATGCGCTATCGCAATCGTCCCGTTGACCACGGTAAAGCCTAAAAACTTGACCTTATCGGAAAGCGCCACTTGGCTTTTCTCCTGATTCACCTTCAGTTTTAGCTTCTTTTCGATGAATTGGCTGACCTTTTCCATCACCCGCTCTGCCGCTTTTTGCGATTTCACGAAGATATTGCAATCATCGGCGAACCGGCAAAATTCCAGGCCTCGCCTCTCCAGTTCCTGATCCAGTTCGTCCAGAACGATGTTGCTGAGCAGCGGGCTTAACGGGCCGCCCTGCATTGCGCCTTCCTGGCTGGGGTTGACAACGCCGTTGATCATAATGCCGCTACGCAGCATTAAACCTACCAACCGGAGTATCCGTTTGTCGGTTACCTTTTCACCCATTCGGGCAATCAGCCGGTCATGATGGATACGATCAAAGAATTTCGACAGGTCAATATCCACCACGTAGGGTTTACCACTGTTAACAATCCGTTGCGCCGCTTCTACCGCTTGGTGTTGGCTCCGTCCGGGACGGAAACCGTAACTGTTCGGCGAAAAATGCGGATCGAAAATCGGTTCCAGCAGGAGTTTTAGCGTTGCCTGTACCACGCGATCCCGCACCGTCGGTATACCCAGAAGTCGCATCCCCTTACCTCCCGGCTTGGGTATCTCGACTCGGCGCACCGGCGAGGGTTGATAAGTCCAGTTGCTCAATTCCTGTTGCAACTGACTTAGCTCTTCGTCTAAATCGGCTTCAAAGTCCGCTATGCTCACGCCGTCTATGCCGGGTTTGCCTCGGTTCCTTTTCACCAAGATAAAGCCTATGCCCAAGTAAAAGCTTGAGCAAAGGTTTTCAAAGAGTCTGGGTTCCTCAATCAATTGGCTCATGTTCGTTTATTTCACTCTCTTTTGCAGAGCACTTTCATCAATCTCGCACGGCTGATTCGTTCACTGTTTACGACGCAAATAGTCAACCGCTCCTCACAGGCTGATCTCAGTTCTCCGGTCTCTAATCAACGGCCATGGCCGCTTACATGTTCCGCCCTTCACCTCCAACTTCCTGTTACTGATTCGATGTTTTACCCTCCTCCATGTCACCATGAATTCATCGGCACCGAACTTTACGATTACTACGGCTTCATCTGCAGACCCTCGGTTCATAACGTCAACATTACTGTTGCGCTTAGGGCTTAAAGTGTCGCAGTTACACCGACCCAAAGCCGACGGCCCTTCACTGGGTAAGATAGTCACCCGTTTCTCGATCTACCTACCTTCATTACAATGACAAATTACGGTGAGAATATCGGGCTTCGGTAGTCGCGGATACCTTACCCCTTTATCACTGCCTTACGAAGGTTCACTTGCGTTTAGGTGACCCATTTGGCTAGTGCTTCCTTCAGATCCCGCATTGGCTAACGGTAACCGGGTTCCCCTGTTGGGTAGCTACCGAAAGTTTCTTTGGGCACCCTTGCCTTCGCCTACATTTTCCCTTCTCACAGGGCAATGGCTGGACTTCCACCAGCTAGCTGACTATCATGCCAGTCGCACCGCTTCCGCTCGCGCTCCAACTTCGTCAAAACGCCCGGCCCCTACGGCTACGCGGGGGTCGTCGTACACCGCTCATCGGGTCAGCGGGGAGTCGCTATTTTTGCGAAAGCTTTTTTGGGCATCCCTGCCCAACAAGCGGCAAAAATCACGCGACCGCTAATGCCTGCGGCTGCCCCAGCCGTCCTGAGTCTCTCGTTCGCTACCCAGCAAGGGGATAGCTCACATCATCCCAATGACTCGACGCGATTTCGTAAAGCCTGCATTTTCACTACGCAAAAAACGCTTCGTGAAAACACATGCACTATCGCTTCTGGGGACTACTCGACTCCTGTCTCGCAGCGGTGGAGCATCATCAGCCAACAATCTTTCAATGATTGGAAAGTCGGTTTGTTGTTGGTAATAAGCGATGGCACAGGCTTCGGTAAGATGAATACTTTGGCGAGTGCCTAAGGTGATGAGGGGCAGATAAGCTTTGAATTCGCTTTCATTCATGACCACATCAAACGGCAACTGCGCGTCTATCGCAACACGGGTTTTGTCAGTTAACTTGAAGGTCTCAAGTAGTGTTTGAGCTTGTCGATTGTAAAGATACTGAGGTGGCATAAAATCAGTCAATACTGATAATATCGTCAGGCGGTCTTTCTTCGGCGTGGTGAAATAGGCTGTAAACAGTGGACTACAGACAATCTGGCAATACTGGTTGGTGCCGTTGACGCGCGCACTGGTGTCATCGATTTGGACATAGTCGCTCGCGGTTATGCCGCAGTGGTAAAGATCGCTTTTTTCCTGGTGAAAAAGATCATAACCGCCAGTCCATTGCTGAGAGATATAAGTGGCTGAAACCGCAAGGCCAAAGTTTTGAAAAAAGCCTAATATCCGCTTTTCCGACATATTGCCTTCTGCTTTTAAAATGGGTATCAATGCTCGTATACCCGGTCCATACTCGCCTTTTCCTCGGACATCTTCCGGCAATTCTCCGCGATAACTTTTCTTCTGCGACGGAGAATAATGGACTTCACGCTGATATTTAATATTATTGGTTACGATAATCAGATCTTGAATAACCACCCCTTCATAGTACTTAAACTCCAGATCATCCGGTAGCCCAGCTTTGTCCAATGGACAAAATACCTCATGGTCTATTTTTATCTTGGGTAGTTTTGGCTCACGCTGACGTTTCTTCTTTTCTTCTGTATTCTCGCCTGATTCGCCGTCGCAATTTTCGGTGCCTTTCTTGGCATTGGCTTCAGCTTCCTTACGTTCAGCCTCGGACGATATATTGCCGTCTTTCTTTTTATTAGCCTTAATATCAGGTTTTCCCTGCTCACCTTTCAGTCGATTGATTTCATCACGAAGCTTCTGAAGTTCACTTTCCTGAGCATCATTTGAGCTGGCTAGCCGTTCTATAATATTCAGTAGTTTTTTGACAATAGCCTGCCCACCGCTACTTTCTATTTGAGCGATTTCTTGGTCAATGGCGTTTATTTCAGCCTGTAGGTCTTGGATGTTCAAGGAACGAAAGAATCTATACTTTTTGATCTGCTGTCAAGGCATTTTGGTGGCATTTGAATTTGCCATGGATTTTAAAGTAGATACGGCTATTTTCATGGTGTTCTCCTTTTAGTCCTGGGGATTCATCAATTCGGCGTTCCCGGTTCGGAACCA
This sequence comes from Candidatus Margulisiibacteriota bacterium, assembly GCA_041661965.1. Lineage (NCBI taxonomy): Bacteria > Bacillati > Candidatus Margulisiibacteriota > Candidatus Margulisiibacteriota bacterium. Next base: position 6,292 of record JBAZTH010000005.1, on the reverse strand, counting down.
GAATAGCAAAGACTTGCTCCAGTTTAGTGGTATGCAGACGATCAAAAGCAAATTCCAACTCAATTTCATGACTTCGCCGATGGCGATTAGCCATGGCGGTGCAGCTTGTCGAGAAAATTGACGATGGCATGTGCCACAATCTCGCCAATAGTCATGCCGCTGGTTTGCGCATGTGACCGAAGTCGCTTCACGACATTCGCAGGTATTTTGATCGTAATCGGAATAGAGGGTGAAGCGACCAAGACTGGCGCATCGATTTCCTGAGCTCCTTGAAGATATCGGTAAGCCTGTCTGCGAGACAAGCCAAACTGTTGGGTCAAAGCTTCGGCAGCTTCGGCCAATGTGTAACCCTGTGCCAGCAAGTTGAATGCGGCATTCAGCCGGTGGGTTTTGTCGGTGTTTGAGGATCGCGTCATGAGACATATATTTATTACCTTTTACGCCTCATGTCAATCAATGAATTTGAGCGGCTGAATTCAATCTGCCGCTCAAATTCAAAGTTATCTTTTGTGTCTGTGGCGTGGTAATTCCGCCTTGCGGGGTCCCCGTCAATGGGTGTACCACCTGCCCATCTGTTTCCAATATGCCTGCTTTCAACCATTTGCGGATAAGGTTTATAAAAGGACCGTCATCTATTCGCTTGCTTAGCATGTCTATTAAGAAGTCATGGCTTATGGCGTTGAAGAAGCCTTTAATGTCGGCTTCGACTACAGCATGATACTTCTTTGAATTAAGTTCGCCCGTTAAGTCTTTGACGGCTTTATGAGCGCTCATTTCAGGTCGGTATCCATAACTGCAAGATAGAAAGTCTTGCTCGTAGATGGCTGCCAATATCTTCGCCACTGCAAGTTGCAGTAGCTTGTCCGCAATGGCTGGTATTCCTAACCCATATTTAACACACACAATTAATATCAATTAAAAAACAATATCTTGTGTTATAAAAAATCTTCGTGTGGCACTACACCCTGAAAAATAGAGTCTATTCTCAGTTTTTTAGACAATAGTTTTGCTGATACCTCCGGGTGCTGGATTCACTTTTAACGCACGATAAATAGCCATTTGCTCCGGTTCCGCACGGGTGGCTTTGCGAACATGCAGCGCTTTGCCATCAGCACGACGGAAACTGGCGGTTACCCGGCATTGAGTGCGCATGATTTCACGTAATGTGCGCCAACTGCTGTTGGCATTAATGCCGCTCTCTTTCAGACTGCGACGAATAAGCTGGACCAACTGATAGGCCAATACGGTGATGAACAGGTGACTGTCAGCCCGCTCTTCTTTACTATGAAAGATAGGCCGAAAACCCAGATCGCTTTTGAAGCAGCGAAACACGGCTTCGAGGTCAGTGAGCATCATATAGGTGCGCCATAGCTGTTCTTCCGACCATTGGCATTGGTTACTGCGCAGGCAATAGACTCCCGGGAGATCCACATAAGAGCCCGGCACACTGTGTTTTTGCCAAGTGATGCTTAGGGCTTTTTCGCCGCTCTCATCGGTTTGCAAGTCGATTTGATAATGCTGACCGATACCGTGCTGTTTTTCTTTCAGGCGGCCGATCCGTTCCCACAATTTATCCGGGCGTTTTTCGGTGCGGGGACGCTGCAGCCCATCGTTTAAGGCGTCAAGTCCGGCTTCAAAACGACTGGCGAAGCGTTCCGCCATGGCCTGTTCCTTTTGTTCACGACCGGGTGAATGGCAATAGAGCCGAACTTCTTGCCCGTCTTCGGCGACTACTTTTTGGCAGCGGACCGTTTCCTGGGCGGCGGTTTCCAGGTATCTACTTTAAATTCCAGGGGAAAACCAACATCAAACCTGCAAGGTTTGCGCTTTTTGAGTAATTAAATCTGCCAAAGAGGGAAGTTCGAATCGCCCAGACACGCGATCATAAACGTAATCGTAAAAGCTCACGGCTAATTTTTTGGCGGTCTGATTAATTGTCATAAAGGTGTCTTTTATCTTCGTTCCCTTTTCGCTTCGGGTTTGAAAGCTTACATCACGCGCACGCGCCTGCACTCTTGCGCCAAGCTCGGCTGCATTGTTATGCAACGGTAACTGAGGAAGTTCCAATACCTGCAGTAACTCTGCCTTTTTGGCTAGCGTTTTAGCGATACGATCATTCAGCTCTTCATAGTCCGTGGTGGCTGAGAAGAGCTCATCAAATCGCTTTGAAAGCACCTCTTTTTTATCCGGTGTCGGCTCAAGCTTATACTTGAGTAACGCGGTGTAATAAGCCCAATACAGACTTCGGAAGTCGGCTAAAGCTTGCTGGTGACTAGGCACGAAGGGTTTGAGTTTTTTATAGTGCCTCGCATCGTGAATCCAGCACAGACAGAGAAATAGGGTAAGCAGTTTGAATTGCGGGGAGTCGCTATTTTTGCGAAAGCTTTTTTGGGCATCCCTGCCCAACAAGCGGCAAAAATCACGCGACCGCTAATGCCTGCGGCTGCCCCAGCCGTCCTGAGTCTCTCGTTCGCTACCCAGCAAGGGGATAGCTCACATCATCCCAATGACTCGACGCGATTTCGTAAAGCCTGCATTTTCACTACGCAAAAAACGCTTCGTGAAAACACATGCACTATCGCTTCTGGGGACTACTCGACTCCTGTCTCGCAGCGAATGCATTGCTGCGCCAACACTCATGTAGGACATTTCAAAATTGCGTTTACAAACCGGCTTCGGATAAGCAGGCGTTATGTTAAATAAAGTGCGCTAAAAATAGCGTGGGTCCACCGTCAGGTAATGACCGTGAGTTGCGCGTCAAGATTAACGACAGCTATCGGGACACGCTTGCGTCAGCACCCGACCCCTTCGGACAGTAGTGGCGCTTCCACATCTAATATCCGCTCAGCAGCGGTAAGCAGCCAGTCGGCTTCAGTTCGGGACAGGCCGTCCGCGTCGAGGCACATGTCCACCGGCTCGACCACCAGACAGACGGCGGCGAGTCGGGGGGATCAGCCCAGGCATTGCAGCAATTTCGCCAGCCAGCGGGACGCGACCGTCACGGGCAGTGCCACTACGCTAGCATGGCCCTCTACAAAATTGGGATCATCATGCTGAATATCGCACCTCTCGTCGCACTCTGGCTTGCATTCTAAAAATGATCAGTTTCTGAGTGCACTGATTTAATGCGTGCTAGCAGACTAAAATACTATTTTGGTTCACTTTTTCTGAACATCCAGGGATACCATTATTGGGTACAGGTTGGAAGAGCACGTCTGCCGTGGGCTAGCAATAACCAAGTAATACAGTAAGGTATTGGCGTAAATAATGCTGATCCTTTATTGTCGGAGGTAAATACCCGGCACTATTGTTTTTCACATACTTGAGGAGAAAATCATGGTTGCTTTTATACTTTCCTACGTCCTGCTACTGTATATGTGTTCCATTGAATCGCATTTTAAGGACAATGAACATAAATAGTGTTTAACTGGAGCTATAGTGAAAATCGACATTCAACCTAAACAGGGCGGGGTATATTGCTCCGTCCGACTTCAGGAAGACTAATAATGGATTTCTCAGGCTTGAAGAACTGCCACATAAACTCTAATTACTTGAATTCAGTGTAGATTCTCTTACAAAATAATCATGGATAATAAGACTTCAAGGCTCTCCCACTCGAGAATAGAGGAAAAACATTTTAGACCATGCCGACAAACAGAAATCTTATCGTTCGAAATCGCGGAGGGATTGGAATTCAGTCATACGGGAACGCACGCTGCGAGGAAACTAATCGACGGGGCAGCCTCACTCCAAAAGGAAAACCTCATGCTTATCGATCGAATTGACGAGGTAACGGATGCTCAATAAAACCCTGACCATCATACTGGCCGGCGGCGTGGGTTCGCGGCTGCATCCACTGACGGCCGACCGGGCAAAGCCAGCTGTGCCATTCGGCGGCAATTATCGGATCATCGACTTTACACTGTCTAACTGCCTACACTCTGGCTTGAGACGTGTGCTGGTACTGACTCAATACAAGTCGCACTCACTACAAAAGCATCTGCGTGATGGCTGGTCTATCTTCAACCCGGAAATCTCCGAATACATTACGCTCGTGCCGCCACAGATGCGAACCGACGAATCTTGGTACTCCGGGACAGCCGATGCCATCCGCCAGAACCTGTACCTGCTTGAGCGTAGCAATGCCACCTATGTGGTAATTCTGTCCGGAGACCACATCTATAGGATGGATTATGCCGCAATGCTCCAGTTTCACCGTGACCAGGGAGCGGGGCTAACGATTGCTTGCATGCCTGTGTCACTTGCCAGTGCCAGCTCTTTTGGTATCATGTCAGTGGATGACGCACAGCGAATTCGTGCGTTCGACGAGAAGCCGAAACATCCCAAGCCCCTGCCGAACGACCCGCACCGCGCGCTGGCATCCATGGGTATCTATATTTTCAACATGGACTTGCTCAGTCACGAACTGCAAGCCGACCACTGCCTTACCGCGTCAAACCATGATTTCGGCAAGGACATTATCCCACGACTCATTGAGACGCATTGCGTATGTGCTTACCGGTTCGGCGGAGAAACTGGGCGCGTAACGCAGGATAAGTACTGGCGCGATGTCGGCACAATTGATTCATATTACGCGACGAACATGGATCTTCTCGCGCAGGTTCCGCCGCTGGACCTGTATCAGCCCGGCTGGCCCATCCGCACGTACCACGGACAAAACCCGCCAGCTCGCATGGCTCCTGGATCTTTCGGACAGGAAGGGCAAGTTATCAATTCTCTGCTCGGCACCGGCACCGTTGTTTCCGGTGGTACCATCAGACGTTCGATCTTGTTCACTCAAGTCCAGGCGGATGAAAATGCCGTCGTCGAAGATTCGATCTTGTTTGACGGGGTACATATTGGAGCCGGTGTGCACTTGAAACGCTGCATCGTCGACAAAAACGTGCATATTCCGCCTGACGAGCGGATTGGGTTTGACTCCACCACCGATGCAGCCCGCTTCACTGTCTCGGAATCCGGCATTACCGTCGTCCCGAAGGGTTACCGTTTCCTGATTAATGCCAAACACAGTGGCGAGTGACGCAAATGGCGAGCGGAGATATGAACCTTGATTTTTGGATTTTAAGACGGCATCTATCCAGCTAACGCGGTTAGTCAATTTGCCACGAAACCGTTACACATTGCTGTCTCTAAATTGACTCCTTCAATGGTTATGCTTGACACACTACCAACAACCTTTCTGGATTCGTTCTTAATGAAGTTCCAGAAGAGATTTAAATAGCTTTGTTGCATGAATAGAAAATAAGGTCTTCTTATTTATTAATTCGATATTAGCATCTAATAATATCGCTTTATAAAAAATAAAAATCGCACTACGATATTTCCAGCCACGACAAACTGCCGTAAAAAAAATTTCTTTTAAGGAATCACGATATAATGACAATATGTATATTTTTGAGAAACAATAATTAAATACAATATTGGTGCACAATATTGAAATAATTGCACTTAATTGATACATTTTAGCCGTTCAAAACACATGTTTTTCCAGACGACAAAAACTCGACTCCCGCTTTCAAATAGATATTCAACAGCTAAAGCCCTTGCTCATTAGGGCCTACAGGGGTTTTAATCAATACTTCAAAGCAACCTGTCGACTTTATGGCGCAGAACTTGCCGACATTTAAAGCAAGATGGAATTAAGTGAGCTTGAATCACCGGATGAATCAAAAACAACTCATTTAAGTTGTCAGGTATTTTTATTGGTTGATACTCATAAATTTAAGTAAAGACGACACTAGAAAGAAGCCTTTTGTCATCAACATTACTTAAGATTATTGTGTATATCAGCTTTATAGCGAGGAAAAGACAATGATAAGCCTAACTACTTTACTTGAATTCAATTTCAGATGGCCGACGATGGTGCCAGGAGAAGTACTGGCATTAACTCTACTCATGGTTTTTGCCATACTGTCCACCCTTGAATTCCAAACGCCAAGGGAAAAACTGCCAAGAAAACACTTGCGTCAGTCCTATAAAACAAACATTAGCCTGTTTTTTGTTAACAGTATAGCAATGTCGATAGTGTCGGCTTCATCTTTATTAGTAATTGCCGAACGCTATTCAGATAAAGGATTGCTAAACACTCTATCCAGCCCCGCATGGAAAGCAGTCCTATCGTTTTTAATGCTCGATTTGTTAATGTATCTCTGGCACAAAGCCAGCCACAGCGTTGATTGTCTGTGGATGTTTCACAAGGTGCATCATAACGATCCTTATTTGAATATTACAACATCATTTCGAATACATTTTCTGGAACTTGTCATCACCA
>JBAZTH010000004.1 GCA_041661965.1 Candidatus Margulisiibacteriota bacterium | reverse complement strand
CCTCTTTTAACGCTCCAATTATCTGTTCTTCGGACATCCTTTTCCCCTTCATAAATGATCCTCCTTCAATTAGTATTACCGGCCTAAATTCTAATTGCAAGTGGTCCAGTTTTTGGGGGTAAGGTCACTTCTGTGCATTCCATGTTTGGCCGTTTCTTTGTTCACTTGTGCTACCTTGACCAGGAGTGGGCCAAAAAGATGCTTGCTGGTGGGCGAATATTCCCAATGGCAGAGGATAAAAGCAATATCTGGAAAGCGGACTGGCAGGGTTATATGCTTTTCAGTAAATTTTACTCACAAATATTTGAATTACTAAAGAACCACTATGATCGGGGGATAAATAACTTAATTCATCAGACATCAAGTGAAAGAAAATCCGAAAACGATCGATTGGCTGAACATATGATGATTTCTTATCTATGGGGACTCGAAGATCTTGACCAAACAAATAGTCTTATTAATAAGTTCTTCAAAAAGGCCCCAATGATAGTTAGACAACATGCAATATATTTTATTGGAGGATCTCTTGAGAAGATATTGATTGAAGATAAAATAAATAGAACAAATTCATGGCCGAAATTGAAAACTTTTTGGGCAAAGAGAGTGAAAGAAGCGAAAGACGAAGAATTATTGGCGTTTCTTGATTGGCTGGAAAATGTGCCAGAAAATGAAAGTATTGATTCGCTAATCGATTTGATAAAGCCATCAATAAAGCCGTCAAAAGGATATCTTTTCCTTCATGATTTATTTGGTTACTTGATCGACAATGCTAAAAACCACCCAGTATCGACAATTAGCATATTGTTGGAAGTTATCAAGGTAAAAAAGACAACCAGAGAGGGTTATGCCGATCCGTCTGATATGCGTAAAATCATTGAAGAAACGAGAAAATGTCCAGAATGTAAAGAAATGGTTAATGAGGCAGTCAATGCTTTAAGCGATATGGGGTATTTTGAGTTTAGACCGTTATTGGTTGCTTGATGTTCTATACCATATTTCCAATATTATAACGTAAGCTTGAATGTTGACGTACGCATAATAAAATTGGGCACTCCCCGGGTAGGACCGGGCTAGGGGTCTGACGCAATTATCTGTCTAGCTTCGCTCCCCTGATTACCAGCCAAGCTAAAAAGATCACTTCACCAAATGCCATCAACTCAAAAATGGAGATCGCGCTTTCTAATCCCGGCATGAGTAACTTAATAAACGATCCCAAGGTATACCCAATTCCAGCGATAATAACAAAACCGCCAATAACCTTGGGGAAATAACCTGATTTGTAAGCAAGATAACCAAGCGGGAAAAGCCATAAGCCCCAGAAGATTGAGGCAATGATAATTCCTTGGGCGTGTAAGTTCAAAAATAACATCATTTGTTCCGGAGAATTGAGCAGCATTAGGGCGGCTACGCTATTAAGCTCGTTCAGCATGGCGATCGGCACGCTCACTAAAGCTAAAACAACCATCAGTAAGGCTTGGCTCTTGTTAACTGATTCGAATAACCGATATAACAGTAGGACGGCAAAAATAAAAATTAGCTGGGTAATGAGACTGCCTGAAATACTCGCTCGGAAAAGTAGCTCGTTCGATAATATGTTGTTTGCGGTTTCTCCGGCGTTCCCTAAAACCAGCAGCTTCGATGGTACATACACAACGCTGAATGACCCGAATACTAGCCAGAGGGGATAGAGGATTCTTAAAGCGGTTGAAACTCTTTGCTGTGATAGTTTTTCCAAAAGACTCTCCTTAAATGCGAAAGTCGCGCCGATGGAATCGGCACTCCCCGGGTAGGATTCGAACCTACGACCAAGTGATTAACAGTCACCTGCGCTACCACTGCGCTACCGGGGAACGCCAATACAGTTTCTAATTTTACCAAATTTTGGACTTTTAGCAACTGTTAAGGGTAAATGGCGTTTTTGCTTGGTAGTTACGCTATTCGCTTCAAATGGTGTACGTCTCTTCTTTGCTGGGCGACCATTTTCTTTGTCCGGCCACAAAGAAAATGGTCAAAAAGAAAAGGCCTCGCGCTTTTTGATTTTTCTCAAGGTAAGCAAAAAGCGCACCCATCCTGAACTTGTATTCTAATCCAGTGCCATTATTTAAGTGTCTGCCTCACTCAACACTGGGACAGACCGCTCTTTTGGTGTTTAAAACAAATATGGTCGTAGATAAGTTTTAAGTCCGATTAGTCTTGAAATGACCCAAATAAGAGAATATGCTTATCTTGAGGTGAGAGCCATAAAAGAGCTTTCTTCTTTTCTTATTGTTTTATCGCTTCTTGTCTTGGTTGGTTGCTCGGCTACTAGTACTCCCGCAACTACCACAACGACTGTTACTATCGCGTCAACGACAACAACGACCGTCTCTACGACTACAACCTTGTATTCGGGCTTGTATTACGCGAGTTCAAAATCAGACGCGTTTCATTATGCCTGGTGTTATTATGTTGACGCTATTTTGCCAGAGAATCTGGTTGCTTATACAAATCGTGAATGGGCCCTTGCTGCGGGGAAATATCCTTGTAGTTATTGTAAGCCATAAATAACCAAGTGTTTTAGTGAATCAAATATGGCCTTCAAGGGGTTTCATGAAACTCGTGAGGAACCGAGCCGTGCCTGCCGGCAGGCAATTCACGATCTTACAACCGCGACTAAACGTCGCGGTTAGAGCTTTCCCTTTAACCGCGGCGTTCAGCCGCTGGTTAACCGCTCAATTCTTGCCCACCTATGTGGCGGCGATATTGCCGCAGGTTTCCTACTAACCAAATGTTATAATATCCCCATGTCCTTAATCCCATTTATAACTACATTCATAATGATCGCGGTGGCGGAGCTGGGAGACAAAACCCAACTCCTCACTTTTGGTCTAGCCACCAAGTATTCAGCTAGAGTGGTCATTGCCGCTGTCGCTTGCGCCTCGGCATTACTAATGGCTTTAGCGGTATTTTCTGGCGAACTCCTTAATCGTTTCATCCCGTTGATCTATATCCAAACCCTCTCTGGGATCTTATTCATTATATTCGGTCTCTGGATTATTTTTGGCCGGGAAGAGGAGGAGGAAGAAACCGAGACCGACAACCGTTCTCCTTTCTGGCTCGTCTTTACCGCCTTTCTCTTGGCCGAACTTGGAGATAAGACGCAAATTGCCACTCTTGCTCTGACCGCCCAATACGGAACGCCTTTTCAGGTTTGGGCCGGCGCGACCCTGGCAATGATCGTAGTTAATTCGATCGGTGCCTTAGCCGGTAAGTGGACCAAAGACCTTATCCCGGCAAGAGCGGTCAAGCTTGTCGGGGCCGCTATGTTCATTATATTTGGGGTCTGGACCCTGGGTGAGCTCTTTGTCTGGTAGTTGCGCTCCCGAAGAAGGGCGCTATAGCCGCCAACTGATCCTCCCTGAAGTCGGCCCGGCCGGGCAGGAAAAACTCCGCCGCGGAAAAGTTTTAGTCGTCGGCGCTGGCGGCCTTGGTTCGCCAGCCTTGCAATATCTCGCCGCCGCTGGTGTCGGTTCGATCGGCATCGTCGACAGTGATTTTATCGAGCTCTCTAACCTCAACCGCCAAACGCTTTATTCAACCGAGGATATTGGCAAGCTCAAAGCCCAAGTCGCCGCTCACCGGATCAAAGCGTTGAATCCCGAATGTGACGTCTTGGCTTTTTCGACCCGCTTGACCGCCGACAATGCCGCCCGGATCATCGGCGACTACTCGATCGTCATTGACGGGAGCGATAATATCCCGACCCGCTACATATTAAATAAAGCCTGCGTCGACCAGAAGAAGCCCCTGATCTACGGCGCGGTCTACCAATTTGAAGGCCAGCTGATGACGATCACGCCGGGCGAAGGGGCCTGCTTTCAGTGCCTTTTCCCGGAAGAGCCGCCGCCGGGCGAAGTTCCGGCTTGCCGGGAAAATGGGGTCCTGGGTGTTTTGCCTGGATTGGTTGGGACCTGGCAGGCGACCGAAGCGGTCAAGTTGCTCCTCGGGCTCGGCGAAACGGCGGGTGGGGAACTGCTCGTTATGGCTCCCCTGGAACGCTCCTGGCGGAAGGTCAAAGTCCCCCGAAATAAGAAATGCCCGGCCTGCGGCGGCCGTTAAACCCCTTATCTGGTAAGGGTTTTCCGGAAAAAGGGAAAAGAGCTGAAATTCCCCAAGATTTCTCTTGACAACTAGTTGCGAACTACGTTATAATTACAACCTCGACTGTGAATAAATTTAATACCTAATTTGGTGTTTAAATTTTTGACCGAGCGTGAGAAACGCACTTCGGTGCGTTTTTTATTGGCCTCTCCGGGTTCCTCGAAAGGGACTAGTTCTGAAAAACTTCAGAAGCCTGGAAGTGGACAAGTTACTTGAAAATTGAATAGGGTTTTAGAAAGTATAAGTATGTTAAGGTTGAAGCAGGAATAAATTCCCGCATCGAGAAAGAGAGAATTTAAGTTACTGCGGCACATAGTGGATACCTTGGCACTACAAGTCGATGAAGGACGTGATTGGCTGCGATAAGCCTCGGGGAGCTGTCAAAATAGCTTTGATCCGGGGATTTCCGAATGGGGAAACCTGACCAGGAAAAGCCTGGTCGTGCCTAACGACAACCCGCTGAACTGAAACATCTAAGTAAGCGGAGGAAGAGAAAGTAATAACGATTTCGGTAGTAGTGGCGAGCGAAACCGAAACAGCCCAAACCTTGTTGATTTATCTTCAAGGGGTAGCGGGACCGCGACGTGGGACCGGATAGTTTAGTTGAAGTACTCTGGAAAGAGTCGCCATAGAAGGTGATAGCCCTGTAAGCGAAAGACTAAATGGCCCTAGCGGTATCCCAAGTACTGCGGGACACGAGAAATCCTGTAGGAATCCGGGAGGACCATCTCCTAAGGCTAAATACTCTGTAGTGACCGATAGTGAACAAGTACCGTGAGGGAAAGGTGAAAAGAACCCAGGAATGGGAGTGAAATAGAACGTGAAACTGTGTGCCTACAAGCAGTCGGAGCCCCGGTTTACCGGGGTGACGGCATGCCTATTGAAGAATGAGCCGGCGACTTACAGTTACATGCAAGCTTAGGGCGTTGAACCCGAGGCGTAGCGAAAGCGAGTCTTAATAGGGCGATTTAGTATGTAGTTGTAGACCCGAAACCGATAGCGACCTATCCTTGGGCAGAGTGAACTTCAAGTAAAATTGAAGGGAGGCTCGAACCTATTGATGTTGAAAAATCTCAGGATGACCTGAGGATAGCAGTGAAAAGCTAAACGAGCTCGGAGATAGCTGGTTCTCCTCGAAATGGTTTTAGGGCCAGCCTCAAGCGTATCGTCGTGGGGGTAGAGTACAGTTCGGACTAGGGGGCCGAGAGGCCTTCCAAATCCTTGCTAACTCCGAATACCATGACGCCATTACTTGGGAGTGAGACTACGAGGGATAAGCCTCGTGGTCAAAAGGGAAACAGCCCATGATCGTCAGCTAAGGTTCCTAAATGTATGCTAAGTGGGAAAGGAAGTAAAGTCGGCTAGACAGCCAGGAGGTTGGCTTAGAAGCAGCCATCCTTTAAAGAGTGCGTAACAGCTCACTGGTCGATCGATTTTGCGCCGAAAACACACGGAGCTAAGCATACTACCGAAGCTACGGGTCTTCCGGATTTATCCGGGGGGCGGTAGAGGAGCGTTCCGTTGTAGGTTGAAGTCGTGTCGCGAGGCACGGTGAACGAAACGGAAGTGAGAATGTCGGCATAAGTAACGAAAATACGGATGGAAATTCCGTACGCCGAAAGTCTGAGGTTTCCTGGGCAAGGCTCGTCCTCCCAGGGTAAGTCGATATCTAAGCCAAGCCCTAGCGCGGCTAAGCTAGGGGTAGGTGATGGCCAAACGGTTAATATTCCGTTACCGCCTATTTTGTTAACCAGAAGGACGCAGGGGGATAACTCATAGCACTTATTGGATTGTGGTACTCCGATTTATCGGGGATATTGAGTGACTCCGCACTGACGAGAAAAGCTCTGGGTATTGTGATAGGTGATCGTACCATAAACCGACACAGGTGGACAGGCTGAACAAGCCAAGGCGCGCGAGATAACTCTCTCTAAGGAACTAGGCAAAATGATCCCGTAACTTCGGGAAAAGGGATGATCCGAATAAAATCGGATTCTCAGATATCAGACTTCCGCGACTGTTTAACAAAAACACAGGTCTCTGCTAACCCGTAAGGGGATGTATAGGGGCTGATGCCTGCCCAGTGCTGGAAGGTTAAGAGGATGATTGAGATTATATCAAGGTCAGAATCGAAGCCCCAGTGAACGGCGGCCGTAACTATAACGGTCCTAAGGTAGCGAAATTCCTTGTCGGGTAAGTTCCGACCCGCACGAAAGGCATAACGAAGGAAGTGCTGTCTCGGAGAGAGACTCGGTGAAATTGGGATGACCGTGAAGACACGGTTTAACTGCACCAGGACAGAAAGACCCCGTGGAGCTTTACTATACCCTAACTTTGAGATTTGACGCCGCTTGCGTAGCATAGGTGGGAGGCTTTGATCCCCTGTTTTTGGATGGGGGGGAGCCAACAGTGAAATACCACCCTGGTTGTGTTAGATTTCTAACCCTGGCCTTGATAAGCCGGGAGACAGAGTTAGGCGGGTAGTTTGACTGGGGCGGTCGCCTCACAAAGGATAACTGAGGCGTTCAAAGGTACCCTCAGCACGGTTGGAAATCGTGCGTCGAGTGTAAAGGCATAAGGGTGCTTGACTGCGAGACGTACATGTCGAGCAGGGACGAAAGTCGGACTTAGTGATCCGGTGGTTCTGAATGGAAGGGCCATCGCTCAACGGATAAAAGTTACCCCGGGGATAACAGGCTGATCTCCTCCAAGAGTTCACATCGACGAGGAGGTTTGGCACCTCGATGTCGGCTCATCGCATCCTGGAGCTGGAGCAGGTTCCAAGGGTTGGGCTGTTCGCCCATTAAAGCGGTACGTGAGCTGGGTTCAGAACGTCGTGAGACAGTTCGGTCCATATCCGGTGCAGTCGCAAGGAAAATTGAGAGGAGTCCTTCCTAGTACGAGAGGACCGGAAGGAACAGACCTCTGGTGTACCAGTTGTGGGGCCAACCTGCAAACGCTGGGTAGCCATGTCTGGAAGGGATAAATGCTGAAAGCATCTAAGCATCAAGCCCACCTCAAGATTAGTTTTCCCATCTGGATCCCGCAAGGGTGAAGGAGTAAGACCCCCTGAAGAACACAGGGTTGATAGGCTGGAGGTGTAAAGGCGGCAACGTCTGAGCTGACCAGTACTAATCGGTCGAGGACTTATTTATTCTCTCAATCTCGCATTGCGGGGATTTATTTCGGGCTTCAACGCTAACATATTTATACGAGGGTAAAAATCCCGGTGACCATACCGGAGGTGTCCCACCCGTTCCCATTCCGAACACGGCAGTGAAATCCTCCCGGGTCGATGGTACTCCTTAACTTCGTTTTGGGGGAGAGTAGAACGTCGCCGGGGTTTTTGCCCTCGATAAATTAAAGAAAAGCGAATACGTTAAGTATTCGCTTTTCTTGTGACCATTAGAGAAATTGTTATAAACCGCGGCTAAACGCCGCGGTTATGGTTAAACATTGCTTTAACCGCGACGTTCAGTCGCGGGGTCAGAGAATACTATGTTTTAAATGTAGGGCAAGGGTTCATCCCTTGCCGCGGCAACGGACAAGCCGTTGCCCTACATTTGATATAATGAAGACATGCGTAAAATCACCGACCAATCGATCATCGCCGGCTATCTGGAAGACAGCTCGAACCTGACGGGCGGCTCCGCTGAAGGTTTATATTTGCCTAGTGATGAAAAAGAAGCCAGAGAAGTTCTTCTGGAGTCCGCCGCCAATAAAACGCCGCTGACCTTTTCCGCCGCGCAGACCGGGACGACCGGCGGCTGTATTCCTTTCGGCGGCAATATCCTCTCGGTCCAAAAACTCACTAAAATAATTGAGATCGATCCAGTGAAGAAGACCGCGCTGATCCAGTCCGGTGTAACTTTGGAAGAATTGGCCAAAGCGTGCGCGCCATACGGCTTGTTTTACGCGCTGGATCCGACGGAGAAGAGCGCCACGGTCGGCGGGAACGTCAACACTAACGCTTCCGGCGGACGGAGCTACCGTTTCGGTTCGACCCGCGATCATACTGTAGGCTTAAAAGTAATATTAACCAATGGTGAAAAACTGGAGTTAAAAAGGGGCCAGGGGCCGGCGTCCGGCTTAACTTTGCCGACTTACAACATGCCGCGGCTCAAGAACGCGGCCGGGTATTACGCGCGGCCGGGGATGGAACTGATCGATTTGTTTATCGGCCAGGAGGGGACCCTCGGCTTTATCTCCGAGATCGAAGTCAAACTCCTGCCGATAATGAAAGAGACCTTTGAGCTGGTCGCCTTCTTTAAGACGGAAGCGCAAGCCATCGGCTTTGTGGAAGCGGCGAAAAAACTCCGCGATCAGTCGATCAACTTTTTTGAATACTTTGATCCCAACACTTTGCAAATGTTGGGGAGGAGCTACCCCCATATCCCGCGGGAACGGGAAGCGGCGGTCTATATCGAGCAGGAGCTCACCGAACGGAACAGTAATTACCTTGAAGAGTGGGAGAAGCTGTTGTCAGCCTATGATTCTTCTCTGGAAGAAGCCTGGATCGGGAGCGACGCTAAGCAACAAGCCCTTCTGCGGCAGTTCCGCCACGCTATCCCGGAGCATATCAACGAACTGTTTAAAGAACACCATTTGACCAAAATGGCGACCGATATCGCCGTGCCGGAAGATAAATTCAGGGAGATGTTTAACTATTATAATAATCAGCTTAAAGCTTTAAGCTGTAAGCTTTTTTATATTAAATTCGGCCATATCGGCGATAACCACCTCCACGTCAACTTGTTGCCTAAAAATGAGGCGGAAATGGTTCGAGCCAAAGAATTGGTCCGGCTCTTTGTGCGGAAGGCGGTTGAGCTGGGCGGGACGGTCTCGGCCGAGCATGGGATTGGGAAGATCAAATATGAATATTTAAAAGTCATGTACGGGGCCAAAGGAATCGAAGAGATGCGTCGGGTAAAGGCCCATTTCGATCCGGCCGGTATTTTGGACCGCGGCAATATTTTTCCGGCTATTTGACCTATTTGCTTAATAACTGAAATATGATAGCATTAACCGAGATTTAACCGCGGAATTCTTGTCCGCCGGTAGGAGGAAATTCCGCGGTTAAAAATCAGTGAGTAAATATCGAATTTAAAAAATAAGGGGGTGAAATGAATGAAAAAAATTATTTCTGTTATTACGGTTTTGATGCTGACTGCGATTTTCGCGGTAACGGCCGACGCGCAGGTGAAGAAGACTACCCCGGCGGCCAAAGCTCTGCAAGCGCAGGCGGCTTCGGGTACGACCGTGAAAAAGTCCGGAATGTCGATCTCTCCTAAGATTACCTTCATGTCCGGTGATTTCAGCGGTTTATCGATCGGCGTGGAAAGCTATTTCTTCCCGGTTGAAAGCGTAAAAGGACTGGAGCTGGGAGCGGAAGGCAACTATAAGCTCTCGTCCAATAACGTTGGCTGGATCCAGATCGGAGGAATAGGCCGGTTTGCTATCCCGATGGAAAGCCAGACGTTCTCTCCGTATGTTGGGGGTGGATTGAATTATAACTTTTATCAACTCAACGTATCTGGGGCTGGCTCGGCGAGCGGGATCGGTTTCAAGATCTTCGGCGGAGCTGATTTCCCGGTGGCCGGGGTCGGTTTACTCTACGGCAACGTCGGGTATGCCAACAACAGCTTCAATTATTCGGTTACCATCGGAGGTTTTCCTTTCAGCGTCAGCGCCAATGGCGGCGGGCTGTATTTAGAAGGCGGCATGCGGATTCCAATGTAATCGTTTCCTTGTTTATAAAAGCCCTCTTTGGGGTTATCCCCGGGAGGGCTTTTTTGTCTCGCTAAAATGTGATAATATAGCCTCGTGATTTCCCAGATTGCGCTTTTTTTTGCGGCGGTCTTTATTTCCCTGCTGATCACTTATCCGGTTGTCGCTGGTTTGCGGTATTTTAAACTGCGGCAATTTATCAGAGTGGAAGGACCGCAAAGCCATTACGGCAAAGCCGGGACCCCGATCATGGGGGGGCTCGGTTTTTTGCTCACCATTTTCATTTTTACCCTCATCTGCATCAACGTCGAAATGGATTTCCGTTACCTGGCCCTGCTTTTTCTGATGCTTTGTTTTGCCGGGATCGGCCTGTACGATGATTATATTAAGACCGCTAAGAAACAAAATTTAGGGCTGACTTTTTGGCAGAAAATTATGCTGCAAACCACCTTTGCCGCCATTTTTTCTTATTTTCTGGTCACCATCGGTTATCATCAGCAAATTGGCGGCTGGCTTAAATATCTTTACTTTAGTGAACCGATCCTCTTTTTGCTTGGCTCGTCCTTTATTATTGTTGGCGCCGCTAACGCGACCAATTTAACTGACGGTCTCAACGGTTTGCTGGCCGGGACCGGGGGAGTCGCTTTTCTTTTTTTTGCCGTTATTGCCAACCGTTTAGGGCTGGTCGACGCGACCAGCTTATGCCTGATTGCCGCTGGCGCGGTGATCGCTTTTCTTTTTTATAATTTCCCCAACGCCCAAGTATTTATGGGGGACACCGGGTCGCTGGCGATCGGCGCCTTACTGGCCGGGATCGCTGTCCTTATGCATCAGGAGCTCCGGCTGATCGTGATCGGCGGTGTTTTTGTCCTGGAAACATTGTCGGTCATTCTCCAGGTTGGCTTTTATAAATTCTTTAAATGGCGGCCGTTCCGGATGGCGCCGCTCCACCATCATTTTGAATTGCTTGGCTTCAAGGAAGTTCCAGTTGTCCTTGGTTTCTGGGGACTTGGTTTGATCTTTGGACTCGCGGGAATATTGATCAAATGAACACCGGCAAAAAAATACTGATTGTCGGTTTAGGGAAAAGCGGCTTTTCGGCCGCCATAAAGCTGGCCGGACTGGGATCGGTCGTGACGGTGACCGACTCAAAGAAAGAAGAGCTTTTTCCAAAAGATCAGCTTGAAGCCTTAACGAGCAAAGGGATCCGCCTGTTCCTGGGGGCGCATCCTCCGGAGCTGGTTGAAGGCTTAGACTTGGTAGTGGTTAGTCCGGGGGTCCATCTCGATATTCCGATCGTTGAGCTGGCTAGAAAAAATAAAATTCCCGTGATCTCGGAGATCGAGCTGGCCTTTCGTTTTCTGACCAAGCCGATCATCGCCATCACCGGAACGAACGGCAAAACGACGACGACGACCCTGATCGGTGAAATGCTCAAAGCCGGAGGGAAGAAGGTCGCGGTCGCCGGTAATATCGGACTCCCCTTGATCGAAGTGAGCGATGCCGATCTTGATTACGTGGTGGTCGAAGTCAGCAGTTATCAGCTGGAAGCGATCGTTGATTTCAAACCCTCGATCAGCGTGATCTTAAACATCCAGCCCGACCATTTGGAGCGGCACCATACGATTGAAGAATACATCGCCCAAAAAGCCCGGCTTTTTGCCAAGCAGACGAAGGCCGATCATCTGGTCTATAACGCCGACGATCTCCAGGTCGTAAAAATGGTCCAGGGGGCCAAGGCGCAGACGGTTCCTTTCGCGAAAAAACAGACTGCCGAGATTCTCTCGCTTGATCCGGCGGAGATCAAGATCCCCGGCCGGCATAATCTGGAAAACGCCCTGGCGGCGGCCGCCGTCGCCAATCTCTGCGGGATCAAAAAAGAACAGGTCGCCAAAGTCCTCAAAACTTTTCCGGGGGTCGAACACCGGATCGAATTCGTTCGGAAAAAGAAGGGGATCGAGTTCTATAACGATTCCAAAGCGACCAATCCCGATTCGACCATGGTGGCGATCGAGACCTTTAAAGGACGGGGCTTGGTCCTGATCCTCGGCGGGCGCGATAAAGGGGTCGGTCTTGATGAAATGATGAAGCTGGTGAAAGAATCGGCCAAAGCGGTCGTCTTGATCGGCGAGGCGGCCGATCGGTTTGAAGCGGCGCTGCGCGAGATTGGTTACGACCGGATCTCCCGGGCCGGGTTTTCCATGGGGGATGCCGTTCGGGAAGCGTACCGTTTGGCGGCCAACGGGGAGGTCGTTCTCCTCTCTCCCGCCTGCGCCAGTTTCGACATGTTCGGTAATTACGAGGAACGGGGCCGGATATTCAAGGAATTATGCCGAAACTTAAAATAGATTATTGGTTCCTGCTGGCGGTGATCCTGCTTTCCGCCGTTGGCGCGATAACTATTTTTTCCGCCAGTCCGACCATGGGAATGAAACACGCCGATCTCCTTTATTATATCAAGCGCCATTTGTTTTATCTCTTGCTGGGGGCTGGAGCTTGTCTTTACGGCTTCAACCTCGATCTGCAAAAACTAAAAAAGATTGCTTTTCCGCTTTTTGCCTTTTCCGTTCTTTTATTGATCCTGGTCTTTGTTCCGGGTGTCGGCCATAATATCAGCGGCGCTTCGCGCTGGATCGATCTGGGGATCTTGTCTTTCCAGCCGTCAGAGCTGATCAAGTTTACCCTGACCGTCTTTATCGCTAAACTGCTGGTCGAAAAAAAGGGGAGTATCGGTAATTTTATCAACGGGGTCCTCCCCGCGCTGTTGATCTTCGGCCTGGTCGCCGGCTTGATCATCAAGCAGCCCGATCTGGGGACCGTTTTAACCCTAGGCGGAGCGGTCTTCGCGATGCTATTTGTCGCCGGGATGCAGTATGCGCAATTCGCGGTTTTGGGGCTCCTGGCGATAATTACGGTCGGGCTCCTGGGGGTGACCAGCCCGTACCGGATGAGGCGGTTCCTGGCTTTTTTCGATCCCTGGCAGGATCCGCAGGGGATCGGTTTTCAAATAATTCAATCACTGCTGGCGGTCGGTTCCGGTGGGTTTATGGGGTTGGGATTGGGGGCTTCCCGGCAAAAGTTCTACTATCTGCCGCAACAGTTCACTGATTTTATCTTCGCCATTCTTTGCGAAGAGACCGGGTTCCTGGGGGCGCTGGCGGTGATCTCGCTCTTTGTCCTCTTTGCCCACCGCGGCTTTATGATCGCCCTTGGCGCGAAAGATCCGTTCAAGAGCTTGCTGGCGACCGGCCTCGTCGCCTGGCTGACGACCCAGGCGCTGATCAATATCATGGTCGTGGTTGGCTTAGTCCCGACGACCGGGATTCCTTTGCCCTTCATCAGTTACGGCGGGACCGCTACGATCATTAATCTTTTCGCCGTCGGCGTGATCTTAAATATTTCCAAGAAAGGGACAGCATGAAGATCGCCATCGTTTCCGGCGGGACCGGCGGCCATATCTATCCGGGGATCGCGATCGCGGAGGAGTTAAAGGCTCACGATCCGCGAGCCGAGATAATATTTATCGGCAGCGCGGAAGGGTTGGAAAAAGAACTGGTCCCGAAAGCCGGCTTTCCGATCAGGCTGATCCGTTCGCGGGCGCTCCTGCGGAAACTTTCCTATAAAGCGATTTCCGCCCCCTTTGTTTCCTTGATCGGTTTTTTTCAGGCGCTCGCGCTTTTGCGAAAAGAACGGCCGCGGCTCCTCCTCTCAACCGGCGGTTACGCCAGTTTGCCGGTCGTCCTGGCGGCCAAGATTTTATCGATCCCGATCTACATTCATGAACAGAATGTTCTGCCGGGGGTGACCAACCGGTTCTATGCCCGCTGGGCAAAAAAAGTTTTCCTCTCGTTCGAACAGTCGAAGCAATATCTGGCCGGGACCGTGACCGGGAACCCGGTCCGGCGGGAGATCCTCTCTTATGACCGTGAGTCCAGCCGGACCAAGCTGGGCTGCCAGCCCGATGAACGGGTGGTCCTCGTGGTCGGCGGCAGTCAGGGAGCGAGAACAATCAACCGGGCGGTTATGGGCGCCTTGCCCCTGATCAATCCCGGGATCAGGATCATTCACGTGGTCGGCCATCGGGATTATCCGGAGGTTTTGCGGCAGCTCGCCGGCCGGAATTATTCTTTTTATAAACCGGTGGAATACATGTATAATATGGGAGAAGCGATCGCGGCGGCCGATCTGGTGGTCAGTCGGGCGGGGGCGACGGCGATCGCCGAGTTTTTAACCCGCGGCTTGCCCATGATCCTGGTCCCTTTCCCTTTTTCAGCCGAAGGGCATCAGGACCTTAACGCTCAAGTTGTGGCGGAAGCGGGGGCCGGTTTATTCATCAAGAACAGCGAGCTGACCCCGGAGAAATTCGCTGTTTTGGTCAACGATCAGACCCTGAATTTAACTAAAATGAAAGGCGCTTGCCGCAGTTTGGCCCGGCCGAATGCGGCGAAAGATATTCTCAATGTCATCGCTTGATTTTAATAAAGTAAAAAGTATCCATCTGGTCGGGATCGGCGGGTGCGGGGTTTCCGGGCTGGCCAAGATCCTGCATGAGATGGGCCTTAAGGTCAGCGGCTCCGACATCAAAGAAAACCCCAATACCGTCCGCCTAAAAGACATGGGGGTCAAGATCCAGATTGGCCACGACGCCAATAACGTCCGGGGGATCGATCTGGTCGTCTATTCTTCGGCAGTGACCTTTGAAAATCCGGAACTGAAAGAGGCCCAGGCGAAACAGATCCCGATCATCAAACGGGCGGAGATGCTCGCCTGGATCATGTCCCGCTCGCAGAACCGGATCGCGATCGCCGGGACCCACGGCAAGACGACGACCACCGCCATGTGCGCCAAAGTTCTCGACGCCGCCAAACTGAACCCGACCTTCTTGATCGGCTGCGACATGGACTACGTCGGCGGCAACGCCAAGATGGGGAGTGGCGGCTTCTGTGTCGCCGAAGCGGACGAATCGGACAGTTCTTTTCTTTTCCTTTCCCCGACGATCGAAGTCATCACCAATATTGAAGAAGACCACATGGAGCATTTCGGTAATATCGACGAACTCCTCCGGACCTTTGAGGCGTTTGCCGCCCGAGTTCCTTCGACCGGTTTTATCCTGGTCGACGGGACCGATCCCAATAATCGCCGGCTGATGGAGAGGGTCGGCAAGCGTTTCATCACCTACGGGCTCGATCCGGCGATGGAATACAGCGCCAAGAACCTTAAGTTTTCCAAATTTAACTCGACTTTTATTCTCCAGAAAAAAGGGGAGGATATCGGCGAGGTGGCCCTGGCGGTCCCCGGCTGGCAGAATGTCCTCAACAGTCTGGCGGTCTTTGCCATCGGCTTTGAGTTTGGGATCGATTTTTCCCTGATGGTCGGCGCTTTGCAGACCTTTGTCGGCGCCCGCCGCCGTTTTTCGATCGTCGGCGAGCAAGATGACATTATGATCATCGACGACTACGCCCATCATCCGACCGAGATCAAGGCGACACTTTCTGCCGCCCGTTCCGGGTGGCCGGGACGCAAGATCGTCTGTGTTTTCCAGCCGCACCGTTACACCAGGACCAAGATTCTTAAAGATCGGTTTGCCACCGCTTTCGGCGATGCCGACCGGGTGATCATCTCCGATATCTACGCCGCTTCGGAAAAGCCGATCCCGGGAATTACCGGTCGGACAATCGCCATTTTGCTCGACAAAGAAAAAGCGTCCTATATCCCGAAGAAAGAAAAGATCGTTGAACAGCTGATGAAAGAGATCAAGCCGGGCGATATTGTCCTGACGGTTGGGGCGGGCGATATCCATACCGTCGGCAAAGAGATCCTGCTTAGATTGAAGATGAGGGAATAAAAAGAAAGCTTTCAGCTTACAGCTTAAAGCTTTTTGCTGTAAGCTTGCAAATAAAGATGAAATACCTTAAAGATGAATTGTTAAAAAAACACACCTCGTTTCGGATCGGCGGGCCGGCCCGGTTATTCTGCGCTCCCAAGAACCAGGCGGAGCTGGCCGAAGCGATCGCTTACGCTAAAGAGAAGAAACTTAAACGAGCTATTCTTGGCGCCGGGACCAACGTTCTGGCGCTGGATAAGGGGTTTCGCGGGTTGGTCATTAAACTTTCCGGCGGCTTAAAACGGATCTATTTCAAGGATAACCTGCTTCATGCCGAAGCGGGGGTTTATTTGCCGCAGTTGGTCCAGGCGGCCCTGCGCCGTCATCTTATCGGCCTGGAATTTTTAGCCGGGATCCCGGGGACGGTTGGGGGAGCGGTCGTCATGAATGCCGGGGCCTGGGGGCGGGAGATCGCAAATTGTCTGGAATACGTTAAAGTGATCGATCGGAACGGCGAGGAACAGCTTTTGAAAAAAAAGGAGCTGGGCTTCGGCTACCGCAAGAGCGGAGTTGAAAAAAAGGGGCTGACGGTGGTGGAAGCCGTTTTTAAGTTGAAAAGCGGTTCGGCCAAAGCGAGCCGCCAGAAGATCCAGGAATATCTGGCCCAGCGAAAAGTTAAACAGCCGCTGGGGATCCCGAATGCCGGCAGTGTTTTCAAGAACCCAAACAAAAAAGCGGCCGGACAATTGCTGGAGGCGGCTGGCTGTAAAGGCCTGCGCTGCGGCGACGCCCAGGTCTCGGAAAAGCACGCTAATTTTATCGTTAATCTAGGCGAGGCTTCGAGCCGTGATATCTTAAAGCTGATGACCAAACTGCAGAAAGCGGTGCAGGACAAGTTTAAAGTTTGCCTTGAGCCCGAGATTAAAATTATGGTAGAATGACGAAATGAGCGGCGACGAGATAAAAAAATTACAAGAAAAAGCGGCTGTTTTGCGCAAACACGTGATCCAAATGACCTGCGCCGCTTCTTCCGGACACCCGGGCGGTTCGCTTTCGGCCGCCGATATCATCACCGTCCTTTATTTCCACACTTTAAGACATAATCCCAAAGATCCCGGTTGGACCGAGCGGGACCGTTTTGTGATGAGCAAGGGGCATGCCGCTCCGGTTTTGTATTCCGCCCTGGCTGAAGCCGGCTATTTTCCGGCCAAATATCTCAAAACCCTCCGTCAGATGGGGAGTTCGCTCCAGGGGCATATCGATATGCTCTCGCTTCCCGGGATTGAGATGTCGACCGGTTCCCTCGGGCAGGGGCTCTCTGCCGCCAATGGGATGGCGCTGGCCGGGCGGTTGGACAAAAAAGATTACCGGGTCTACTGTTTGATGGGTGACGGCGAATGCCAGGAGGGGCAGATCTGGGAGGCGGCGATGACCGCCGGTCACCGCAAGCTCGATAACCTCACCGCGATCGTCGACCACAATAAATATCAGATCGACGGCAAGGTCGAGGATATCAAGAACATCAATCCTTTTGAGGATAAATGGAAAGCTTTTGGCTGGCACGTGATCCGCTGTGACGGCCATTCGATCAAAGCGCTGATCAGCGCGCTGGATAGCGCTAAGAAGATCAAGGGGAAGCCGACCGTAATAATTGCCGACACTATTAAAGGAAAAGGGGTCAGCTTCATGGAAGCGGCGCCGCTAAGCTTCCACGGCTCACCCCCTACCCCGGAGCAGGAAAAACAGGCTCTTTGCGAACTTTGTAAAATAGAGGATAGTAAACAATGAGCGAAAAGAAATTAGCCGCCACCCGCGACGCTTACGGCAAAGCCTTGGCCCAGCTGGGGAAAGAGAACCCGAACGTCGTGGTCCTGGACGCCGATCTTTCCGCTTCGACCAAAACGGCGGAGTTCGGGAAATTGTTCCCGGATCGTTTCTTTAATATGGGGGTTGCCGAGCAAGATATGATCGGGACCGCGGCCGGCTTAGCCGCCTGCGGCAAGATCGCCTTTGCTTCGACCTTTGCCGTCTTTGGCTCCGGCCGGGCCTGGGACCAGGTCCGTTTGTCGGTCGCCTATACGCGGGCTAACGTTAAGATCGTCGTTACTCACGCCGGGATCGTGACCGGGGAAGACGGCGCTTCCCATCAGGCCAATGAAGACATCGCCATCATGCGGGTTATTCCGAACATGACGGTCGTGGTCCCGTCCGATTCGGTCGAGACCGAAAAGGTTATCCGCGAAGCGGCTAAATTCCACGGACCGATGTATATCCGCTTGAGCCGACCTAAAACGCCGATCATCAACGATGAAAACTACACCTTTAAGATCGGTAAGGGCTTTATTCTGCGAGAAGGAAAAGACCTGACGATCTTTGCCTGCGGCATTATGGTCGCGACCGCTCTTGATGCCGCCGAAGAGCTGGCCAAGAAGGGGATCGAAGCGCAGGTTGTTAACCTTTCCACTATCAAGCCGTTAGACAAACAACTGATCGTCGAGTGCGCCGCTAAGACTGGGGCGGTTGTGACGGTCGAGGAACATTCGATCCTCGGCGGACTCGGCGGCGCCGTGGCCGAAGTCCTGGTCGAGAATTGCGTCGTTCCGATGGTTCGGGTCGGCTTGAAAGACGTTTTCGGCGAATCCGGCAAGCCGGACGAGCTGCTGGTTAAATACGGTTTAACCGCTGAAGCGATAGAAAAAGCTGCCCGCGCTGTGTTAAAAAGGAAAAAATGAGGCCCTCCTGGGACGATTATTTCATGAAGATCGCGCATGACGTGGCCGAACGGGCGACCTGCGTCAAACGGAGCGTTGGCGCGGTCATTATCAAAGACAAACGGATCCTCGCCTCCGGTTATAACGGCGCGCCCCGCGGCTTCAAGCATTGCACCGCTGAAACCTGCATCCGCAAACAGATGGATATCCCTTCCGGTCAGCGGCACGAACTTTGCCGCGGTCTCCATGCCGAACAAAATGCTATAATCCAGGCTGCCTGGCACGGGGTTAAGATCGAAGGCGGGACTCTCTACTGCACCTTTCAGCCCTGCGTCATCTGTGTTAAGATGATCATTAATGCCGGACTGGTGAAACTGGTCTATGAAGGCGGCTATCCCGACGCTCTGGCAAGTGAAATGCTGAAGGATTCCAAGTTGGAGGTTGTTAAATATGAAAGTAGGGTACCTCGGGCCTGAAGGGACCAACAGCGAAGAAGCCGGTCTCTTATACGTCAAAAAACTGAAAAACGCCGACCTGATCTCTTACGCCACTTTTTCCGAACTCCTCTTAGCCGCTGACCGCGGCAAAATTGATGAGGCGGTCGTGCCGATCGAGAATTCGATCGAAGGGACGATCGGGGTCGTCACCGACATGCTGGTCAAAGAAGTCGACCTCCGGATCAAAGCTGAATTTGTCATGCCGATCCATCATTACCTGATCGCCCAGAAAGGGATCAAGCTCCAGGAAGTGACCGATGTCATCTCCAATCCGCCGGTCCTCGACCAATGCCGGGATTTTTTACGCCGGAAAATTAAAAAGGTTAAGCTTCATTTGTCCTACAGTTCGTCCGATGCCGTCCGGCAGGTCGCGGTTTCGCTGGGGGAAAAGATCATTGCTCACGGCAAGGTCAAAGGGAGCGTCTTTGCCGCGATCGGGACCAAGGCTTCGGCCGCGCTTTACGGTTTGAATATCATCGCTTCTAAGATCAATGCTAAAGATAATAAGACCCGGTTTATCGTGCTGGCGAAAAAGGACCATTCCCGGACCGGCGACGACAAGACTTCGATCGCTTTTTCGATCGCCAAAGACCGCCCCGGCGGGTTGCATGACGTTTTAGCGGAGATTGCCGGCCGCAACATCAACCTGACCAAGATCGAGTCCCGGCCGTCGAAAAAGTCGCTGGGTGATTATTATTTCTTTCTCGATATGCAGGGGCATCGCGGCGATCCGGAGATCCGGGAAGTTTTGGGCAAGATCAAAAAGAAGACCTCGTTCCTGAAACTGCTCGGTTCCTTTCCCAGAGGAACTTAAATGCCCGAAAAAGAAGACGGCTTATTGGTCGGTCTGCTTGCCGGCGGCTTGATCGGCGGGATCATGGGGCTAATGCTTTCGTCGTCGATCAGCGACGAGACCAGAGCGCTTATCAAGTCCAAGGTCCATGATTTTAATTTGGGTGAGGTTGTCGATCGGTTCGGCGAGGCCTTTGCCGCCGGCCTGGAAGAAGCGGAACGGATCGAAGAAGAATTTGAAGGAGGCTAAGAGATGTACGAGGTTTTGATCAACATCCTGATCTTTTGCGGGGTTTTATTGCTTCTGGCCATGACCGTGGCGATGGTCCAGATTGTTTTGATCCTGCTTGATGTTCGTAAAATGAGTTGCGAGATCAGGGCGAAGGTCCTGGCGATCACCTCGCTCCTCGACGCGGTGACGATGATCTTCGGCGCGTTCGGCGGTTCGAAAAAAAAGTGGACTAAAAACACGACCATTGCCGCTTTTGTCGGCGGTCTGCGCAAAGGGCTTAATGTATTCTTAAAAGATAATAAGGAGGATTAAGATGGGTTTAAAAAGATTGTTCAAAATGTTTGCGATCGGCGGGATCCTGGGCGCGATCGGCGGGATGTTGTTCGCTCCGGGTAAAGGCGAGGAGACCAGGGCCAAATTAAAAGAATCCCTGGAAAAAGGGAAAGAAAAATTCGACGAGATCAAAAAGAATTTGAAAGAAAACCAATAAATGCTGCGATCCACCATCGAATCTTCGATCAAGGGGGCCTTAGGCCTCCTTGGTGTTAATGAGACGGTCAACTTTAAAGTTGAGGTCCCGCCGCGTAAAGAGCTGGGGGACTACGCTTCCAACGTCGCCATCGTCAACGCCAAGACCTTAAAGAAAGCGCCGCTTCAGATCGCCAAGGAACTGGTTGCCGAGATCGAAAAGCTCGACCAGGGAAAACATTTCGCCAAGATCGAGATCGTTCCCCCCGGCTTCATCAACTTTTTCCTGACCGATCAGGCGATCGAGGCCCGGTTGAAAGAGATTGTTGCTCTTGACCTAGCCTGGGGAAATAGCCGCCATTATCAAGGCCGCTCGATCCTGATGGAGTATGTCTCCGCTAATCCGACCGGACCGCTCCATGTTGGGCACGGCCGCTGGGCGGTCGTCGGCGATTGCATCGCCCGGCTGTTTTCCGCCGTCGGCTATAAGGTGGAAAAAGAGTTTTACGTTAATAATGTGGGCAACCAGGTCGACAAGCTCTACGCTTCGGTTGTTGCGTCGCGCGCCGGCCAGCCGGTCCCGGAAAATGGCTATGGCGGCGCGTACGTTAAAGAGATCAAAGGCGAAACGATCGGTGAGATGCTTGACTTTAATCTCGATGAACAAAAAAGAATTTTGGCTTTGGTCCGGGTTGAATTTGACCGGTTCTTTTTTGAAAATGAGCTTCATGATCAGAACCTGGTCAGGGGAGCGGTCGAACAACTAAAACGAAATCACCAGACCTTTGAAGAAGGAGGGGCGATTTGGTTCAAGTCCCAGGAACATGGCGACGATAAGAACCGGGTCCTGGTCCGGGAAGACGGAAAACCGACCTATTTTGCCGCCGATGTCGCTTATCATCTGAATAAATTCAACCGCGGCTATGATCTGATGATCGATATCTGGGGGACCGACCACCATGGTTATGTTCAGCGGCTCAAAGCGGCCCTTAAGGCGCTCGGTTTGCCGGCGGAAAAGTTAGAGATCATTATCGGCCAGTTGGTCGCCCTCTTCCGGGGGGACGAACAGGTCCGGATGAGCAAGCGGACCGGCGAGATGATCACTTTGCAGGAAGTGGTCGAAGAGACCGGGGCCGACGCGACCCGTTTCTTTTTTGCCGCGACCGACGTCAATTCCCATCTTGATTTCGACCTGGAGCTGGCCAAGAAACGCTCCAGCGATAATCCGGTCTTTTACCTGCAATACGGTCACGCCCGGATCTGCGGGATAACCAGGAAGGGAATGGGGAACGGAGCGGAAGTTAAAATCAGCGAGTTAAGCACGCCGGCGGAGCGGCAGTTGATTATGAAACTGATCCGCTGGCCCGAGGTGGTTTTTGACGCGGCGCAGCTGCGCCATCCCCACCGGATCTGCGAATACGGCAAGGAGCTGGCGACGCAGTTCCATTCATTTTACGAACAGTGCAAGGTCTTGGGCAATCCGTCGCGGGAATATCTGGCCGACGCGACTCGAATTACATTACGCAATGTGTTAAAATTACTTGGTATCACGGCTCCGGAAACGATGTGAAGTCGCGGGTTGGTAAAGAGAGGGTTTTATGAAATACGCGTTTTTTAAAGGCAAGATTGTCCCCTTCGACCAGGCTAAAATCTCCATCATGACCCACGCTTTCAATTACGGGACCGGGGTGTTCGAAGGGATTCGCGGCTATTGGAACGCCGATAAAAACCAGATGTTCATCGTCAAGCTCCGCGAACATTACGAACGGCTGCAGCGCTCGGTCAATCTCGGGCTGAAATCGGAGATAAAATATACTCTTGACCAGCTGTGCGACATCACGGTCGAATTGGCGAAAAAGAACGGGTACAAGGAAGATGTCTATATCCGGCCGCTTTATTACAAATCCCAGGAAAAGATCGGTCTGGGACTGATCGGGATCGAAGATGATTTTTGCATGTTCATGTCGCCGTTCGGCAACTATCTCGACATCAGCAAGGGGATCAAAGTTTGCGTTTCATCCTGGTGGCGGATCTCGGCTAAGTCGGCCCCTCAAGGAGCGAAAATGACCGGGACTTACTTTAACTCTTCCCTGGCTAAAGCGGAAGCGCTGGAAAAGGGTTTTGACGAAGCGATCCTTCTTTCGCACGAGAAAACGGTCGCCGAAGGTTCCGGCGAGAACCTGTTCATGGTCAAGGACGGCCAATTGATCACGCCGCCGCTTTCGGAGACGATCTTGCCGGGGATCACCCGGGTCTGCGTCATGAAGCTCGCGGCTGACGAGCTCGGCCTCAAAACCGTGGAACGCCGGATCCAGCAAGCGGAATTATACACCGCCGACGAACTCTTTTTCTGCGGGACCGGCGCGCAGATCGCGCCGATCGCCCAGGTTGATGAGGCGGTGATCTCGGGGGGAGTGATCGGGCCGATCACCAAAAAGATCCAGGACCTTTACTTCAAAGCGGCGCGCGGCGATAATCCGAAATATGCTGATTGGAGTACGCCGGTTTATTGATGGGGAGGGGACAAGTGAAAGGGATCGGGATCGATATAATCGAGATCGAACGCGTCAAGCGCGCGGTTGAAAATTACGGAGACAATTTCCTCCGCCGGGTTTTTTCTCCGGCCGAGATTGGTTATTGCCGCCGCCAGAAAGCATACAAGGTCCCCGAACTTTCCGTCCGTTTTGCCGCCAAGGAAGCCTACTCCAAAGCGATCGGCACCGGGATCAAAGGTTTCGGCCGCTCCAACCGGGGGATCAGCTGGCTGGATGTCGAAGTCGTCAACAATCGCGACGGCAAACCGCACCTCGCGTATCAGGGGAAGATCCTCGAACACGTCCACCTTAGTCTCTCGCACAGCCGCGATTACGCGGTGGCGTCGGTCTATGTTGAAAGTTGATCTGCCGAAACGCCGGGCCGATTCGCATAAAGGGGATTTTGGCCGGCTTTTTGTTTTGGCCGGATCGAGAGGAATGCTCGGCGCCGCTTTGCTTTGCGGCCGGGCCGCTATCCGTTCCGGGACCGGTCTGGTTTATTTAGCCGTTCCCGATCGTTGTGCCGACCAGGTTAATTGCGCCGCCCCGGAACTGATCACCCTTGGGGTCGATGGCCTAAGGGATTTTGAACGGCTCCCCTTTAATTTTACCGCTCTTGCCTTGGGGCCGGGCCTTTCGGAGCGCCGCGTCATCGCCGAAAAGATCCTCAACTATTTAAGTAAAAAACGTTTTCCTTCGCCGATCGTTCTCGATGCCGATGCTCTGGCCGTCTACAACGGCCGGCCGGAGAAATTAGCCGCGCTGGACCTTAACTTGATCTTGACCCCGCACCCGGGAGAGATGTCCCGCTTGAGCGGCTTGAGCGTTGAAGAAATTCAACGGAACCGGCTGGAGATCGCGGCCGGATTTGCCCATCGTTATAATTGCCTTCTGGTGTTAAAAGGCCGGCGGACGGTCGTGGCCGATCCTTCCGGCAACACTTATGTGAACAAGACCGGCAATCCCGGGCTGGCGACGGCTGGAACGGGAGATGTCCTGACCGGAATGATCGCCGGCTTCTGCGCCCAGGGTTTGTCCGCCCGGCAGGCGGCGGTTAACGGGGTCGGATTGCACGGCTTGGCCGGCGACCTCGCGGCCAAAGATAAAGGAGAATACGGCTTGATCGCTACCGACGTGATCGAGAAAATACCTTATGCCATACGCCAGAGTAACTGAAAATATCGGTTATCGGAGCCTGGCTTTGCTGGAAGAGGTCGGCAAGATCTCTCTTTTAGCCTGGGCGGTGGTCCGCGATATTTTTCGCGGCAAGGTCAACGTCAAGCTGACGATCGATCAGATGGTCAAGATCGGCGTTGAGTCCCTGCCGCTGGCTCTTACGACCTCGGCCTTTGTCGGGATGGTCTTTGCCGTGCAGATCGCCGGCGAGTTCGTGAAGTTCGGCGCCGGCAATTATGTCGGCGGGGTCATGGGGATCGGCATCGCCCGCGAGCTGGGGCCGGCGATCACCGGGATCGTGGTTGCCGCCCGGGTCGCCGCTTCGATCACCGCCGAGATCGGCACGATGAAAGTGACCGAGCAGATCGACGCCCTCCGGGCGTTCGGCAGCAGTCCGGTCCGCTACCTGGTCATCCCGCGCTTCCTGGCCGCCATGACGATGCTCCCGCTCCTGACGATCTTTGCCAATGTCATCGGTTTTGTCGGCGGCTACCTGGTCGCGACCTATGTCAGCAAGGTCAATCCGGTGGAATACATCGCCAACGCCCGCCGGCTCTTGATGCTTTGGGACCTCTACGGCGGTTTGCTGAAAACGGTGGTCTTCGGGATGATCATCGCGATCATCGCCTGCTACCGCGGACTCCACACTTACGGCGGCGCCAAAGGGGTAGGGGAGTCGACGACCTCGTCGGTCGTGACGACGCTGATTAGTCTGTTCGTGGTCAATTATTTTTTGTCGATCTTATTTTTTAAATGATCAAATTAAAGAATCTAACTAAATATTTCGGCGAACTGAAAGTTTTGGAAAACGTCAGTCTCGACGTCCGGGACGGCCGCTCTCTGGCGATCATCGGCCCTTCGGGCTGCGGCAAGAGCACCTTGCTGAAGCTGATCACCGGGCTGGAAGAGCCGACCGCCGGGACGATCGACCTTAACGGTGTTGAGCTCACCGGCCTTAACGAGGATGATTGGATCGCGATCCGTAAAAAGATCGGGTTTATCTTTCAAAGTTCCGCCCTTTTTGATTCCATGAGCGTTTATGAGAACGTGGCTTTCCCGCTAAGGGAACATTCAGCTTTTACGGAAGAGAAGATCGCCCAGGTAGTCAAAGAAAAACTGAAGCTGGTGGAGCTCGAGGGGATCGAGGAGATGATGCCGGCCGAACTTTCCGGCGGCATGCAAAAACGGGTTTGCATCGCCCGGGCGCTCGCTTTTAATCCGACCATTATCTTGTACGACGAACCGACTACCGGACTTGACCCGATAACCTCTGTCGCGATTGAAAATTTAATGATAAAATTAAAACAGGGCGTGACCTCGATCGTGGTGACCCACGTGCTGCAAACGGTCTATCGGGTCGCCGACGACGTGGTCATGGTCCATGACGGAAAGTTCATTCCGATCGGTTCGCCGGAAGAGACGAAGCGATCGACGAATCCAGTGGTGAAAAAGTTCATCACGGGGGGACTCTAGAATGTCAAAAACATCGGTCGCCAAAGTCGGAGCCTTTACCATCATGGCGCTGCTCGTGCTGGCCGCCGTCGTGATCTGGAAGACCGACCTCTTGCTGGTCCGCGAAGGCTACCAGATGGTCGGCACTTTTCAGAACGTCGAAGGCTTGACCATCGGCGCCGAGGTCCGCTACCGCGGTTTTCGGGTCGGCAAAGTAATGCGTATCGATCCCGGCCCGGCCGACATCCGCATCTTCTGCGTCGTCAACCAAAACATCAAATTCCCGGCCGATTCGACCCTGCGGGTCGCTTATGACGGTTTGGTCGGCATGAAATATATGGAGATCCGGCCCGGCAGTTCCGCTGAAGTTTATGTGTCCGGAATGGCGATACCGGGGATAACGACGGCGGGGATCGTCGACTTCATCGACATCGGCTCTCAAAACCTTCAGGAGAGCAAGCTGATCTTAGAAAGCATCCGCAAGATGGTCGATAATCCCCAGCTTCAGCACTCGATCGTCAGCATGGTCGTTATGGCCGATGAGATCACCAAGAACCTCAACCGCCTGACCGAAGAGCTCCGCGAGACCAACAAAGGGATCAAGGAGGTCGTCGCCGATCCGCGCTTCCAGGAGAATATCAAAGGGACGATCCGGGAAACCGAAAAGACCCTTACTTCAGCCAACCAATTTTTCGATAATTTCGGCCGGATCAATATGCGGAGCTCCGGCGGAGTGGATATCGGCACCAGGGCCAACGCGGTGCGCGGCGACGTCGATATCCTGCAGGGGGATAAGACTTACTATCGGGTCGGGATAGGCGAGGGGCCGACCCGGCAGATGTCGGTCCTTGACGTTCTCTTTACCAGTAAAATGTCCGACAACGTCAGTTTCCGCCTCGGGATGATCAACAGCCAGCTGGGCGGCGGGTTTGTCTTTAAGCCGGGGGCCAACAATAACGTGATCGCCGATATTTATGATCTTAATAATCCGCGGCCGAACATGCCCAAATTCCGGATCGGCTATGAACGGGAGCTGGTCGATT
Source organism: Candidatus Margulisiibacteriota bacterium (assembly GCA_041661965.1). Classification (NCBI taxonomy): domain Bacteria; kingdom Bacillati; phylum Candidatus Margulisiibacteriota; species Candidatus Margulisiibacteriota bacterium. The sequence goes on along the minus strand of JBAZTH010000004.1, from coordinate 28,520 downwards.
ATCTCGACCTGCTTTTCCAGGCCGACGATCTCTTGAACAGCGCCAATAGCAATTTCATGTTCGGGATCAGAGTTAAACCGCAGGGTGGTAAATTATTCTAATCCGGTCAGTTAACCGCGTAATTATACTTTTTAACCGTGCACTAAAGTACACGGTTAAAGGCCGTTGATAAAAAATAACCGCGTAATTTATTGCGCGGTTATTTTAGGACTGCTTTATTTCCCCGCTTTTGCGCAAGCCGAATTTTCCCGCCGACTGCCGGCCGGTTTATTGACGATCAAGGGCCCCGAAGCCTCCAGTTATAACGGCCAAAAGATCATCTTTGACCGGAGCAAAAAACTGGGTGTTGATCTGGCTTACGACCGGCTAAAGCTTAAAGCCGACCGGATCAGCTATGACCAGGACGAGATCGAACTGGCCAATTTTAAAGGGAGCTATGAACAATATTCGCTTGAGGGCGATTACTTCCGGATCAATTCCCGGACCGGCGAATACGCCGGCGAAGGCCTGAAGTTCGGTTATCTTTCGGCCTATCTGAAGGGGAAGCGGGTCCAATTTTTCGGCGAGAAGATCGTCGCCGATCAGGTCACGACTTCCCCTCTGAATTATCCGATCTTCAGTTTTGATTCCAGCCGGGTTGAGATCTATCCCGGTTACACGCTGGCGCGCGGCAATGTTTTAAGGTTTTTTTCGCTCCCGATCTATTACCTCCCTTTATATCTTAATGACCGGCGGCGGAAATATTTTGAACTGCCGTTTCCGGCGCTGGAAGGGGCGAAAGATATTTTTCATGGCGCGCAGGGGGCGGTCCACAGCCATTATTTTTTCAATCCGCGATGGTTCGGCGACCTGGCGTTGCGATTGTCCGATTTTGACGGCGGCGGGGCCGAGGTCCAGCAGATTTTCCGGCTTTCCGATCATCAACAGTTCCGGTTCGATCTGGCCGGTTGGCAGCGGTCGCCGGCCCAGGGGAAAGCCTCATATGTCTACAATTATTATGAGGATCCGAAGGGCAACGGCCGGAGCTTTACCGGTCAAAATGAGCTGGTCAGGAATATCGCCGGGATCGAACCGCGGCTGATCATCGGGGCCGATTACAGTTTTAATGAGGAGATCAACCGGAGCATCATCGATCGCGGTTATGATCTGACCGCGAGCGGCCGGTTGAAAGGTTTGTTGTTCGATCATCTTTACACGATTGTGCCGACCTTGACCTACGGCCAAATTAAGGAAAAGAAGATCTATCCGGAGAGCGCCTTGCCGCAGGAAGTTGACCGGAGTTATTTCCGGACCGGGGCCGATCTTAATTTTTCCTATTACCTGGAAACCCAGTTTATCCAGCCTTACGTGAACAAAGCCTTCTTATCCCTTGATTATCAGCATGATGAATACAAGCCGGGGACCGCGACCCGGACTCGGATCACAAGTGCCTTGACCGTCCGGCGACCGATCTTGGATTTTCTATTATATGAAGCGGTGCTGACAAAGTCGCTGGCCGACAGCGGTTTGAGTCCTTTTTATTTCGAAGAATACGGCCGGCTGAAAGACAGCTTTTCGCTCGATCTTTACCTGCGGACCGATCTGTTCGTTGGCGGCAACCTTTGGCTCTATGATCTTGCCGCCGGCGGATTATTTAATGAGATCAGTTATATTGGAATCAAAGCCCTGGATGACGGCTATGTTATTCTCCGCCACGACCGCCGGCAGGAACTTTGGGAGCTGGGGATCATGAAGAAAGAGCTCGCTTTTTAAATCAAACCACTGTTTTCGATTTCCGTTTTTCAATAGGGGAGGTTACGTGACTTTTCGTGGCTTGTTGCTCAAACTGCGCAATTATACTTTTTAACCGTGCACTAAAGTACACGGTTAAAGGCCGTTGATATAAAAATAACCGCGTAATTTATTGCGCGGTTATCAAACAAGCGCGGGACATTATGCCCAAACCAGCGATCCGGAGAGCCTTAAACAGCTAAAAAACAACCCAATTGCCATGTCGCATAATATATCTTATGTATACTTACGAGGGGGTGATGATGGTTCGATTTAAGGCTCTGGGGTGCGGAAAATATCGTCACCTTGGGCTTTTCCACAGGATTAATAAACAAGGGGAAGCTATAAGCTCTCAGCGGGAAAGCGCTAAGCTTGAAAAAGCGCACGCTGGTCTCCACTTTTGTGTTTATTCGTTTAGTTGCGTAACTGTTTTTCAGTCTCCCCTATCGAAACGCATATAATTTTGCTTGCTTAGTGCTGTACGCTTATGGCTGTAAGCTTTCGTCCTTTTCTATTTGCTCTTTTGGAAGATTTAATTTATAATCAACTTGCCTTAATAAATATTTGAAAGGTACGAGACAATGCGTAATAAATTTATTGAATTATCGCAGCTAGATACCTCTGATAAATACCTCAAAGATATCAACGATCGTGAGTTTTTTGGTTATCCCATAGAATCGATCATTAAAGCCGAAGAACGTCTGCGCGATCAGCAGACCGCTTCGATTGCTTATTACTCCATGGAGTTTGGCCTGGCGCCAAGCGTTTATCATACTTTCAAGACCGTTAATCCGATCAGCCCGCAAAATAAGATCTCGCGCCACGAAGTCTTCTCTAACATGAAAGATATGGATTATTACCATCATTTGAACCTGCCGCTTAATAAATTGCTCGATCTGCCGATCTATAGCGGCGGGCTTGGTGTTTTGGCCGGCGATAGCTTGAAATCGGCAGCCGATCTGGGGATCTCGCTGTCTGGTATCGGCATCATGTGGCATAAAGGTTATTTTAAGCAGAAATTCTGGTTTCGGGCCGGCGGCCAATTGCCGGAAAAGCTTGCCTGGGACCCGGATACATATCCAGGTTTGATCCCCTTAAAGAACAAAATCACGATCACCTTAAGCGGCCAACCGCTGACCTTAAAGCTGTGGAAGTATTATGTTTTTTCCCATGATCAGAAAAATGTCGTGCCGTTAGTTTTGCTTGATGCCAACCTTGATGAGAACCCGGAATACTTTAAAGAACTGACTGAACAGCTTTACCGGAGCTCTAATTCCTGGATCAAGATTGCGCAAAGAATGATCCTGGGCATGGGGGGTGTTAACGCTTGTAATTCCTTAAAATACGCCATAAACAAGAACCATTTGAATGAAGGCCATGCCGCCTTTGCTTTTGTGGAAAAAGCCAAAAATACCGATCCGGAAAGCCTAAAAAACAACTTTGCTTATACTTGCCATACTCCCGTTGAAGCCGGCCATGATCGCTTTGATATGCAGGAACTTGCCGCCGCCCTTGGTCCTGAAGGGACAGAAATAGTCAAAAAATATGGCCGTGACCATAAAAACTACAACGTTGCCAATTTAACTCAATTAGCGATGACAACCTCCAGCCATGTTAACGCTGTCGCGCAAAAGCATGGCGAAGTGACCCGGCTGCAATTTCCTGAATTTAAAGAGAAAATTCAAAGTATTACCAATGGAATTCACACTTTTACCTGGTTATCGGACTCCTTTAAGGCCTTGTTTGACAAATATCAGACGCAGATTGGCGATTGGCAAGCTGATCCAACATTGCTTAAAAATGTCGTTAATTTAAGAAATAACAACGAATTCCGTAAAGATCTTTGGCGGGCGCATCAAGATAATAAGCAAGTTCTGGCAAAAATGCTTGAGTATTGGTATTTTGACCATAATACTTTTACGATCGGTTGGGCTCGCCGCATTGCTCCTTACAAACGGCCAAGCTTGTTACTTCAGGACCCGAATCGTTTGATCGAGATCGCCCGAAAATACGGCCAACTGCAGATCGTTATTGCCGGCAAAGCGCATCCGGCCGATGTCCCCGCTTCGATCCATATGGATGAGATGCTGGAAAAGATCACCCTGCTCAATGGTGAACGGAAGCTTCTTCGGATCTGCTTCCTGGAGAACTATGATACTTATTTCGGCAAGCTGCTGACCAATTCGGTCGATGTTTGGCTGAACAACCCCCTGCCGCCGTTTGAAGCCTCCGGGACCAGCGGGATGAAAGCGATCTTGAACGGCGTTTTGCAATTGAGCACGCTGGACGGCTGGGTCGTGGAAGCGGCCGATAAAGGGATCGGAAAGATCTTTGGCTACGTACCACCGCCGGGAGAGATTGGCAATGAAAGCGATCTGAAACTGGATGAGGATTCTAAAGCCTTATACAAAGCGCTGGAAGAAATGGCGGCCACATATTACGGAACAGCCAAAGAGAATTTAGAGCGGTCGGAATGGGTAGACATGATGATCAACTGCGTCGCGCAAAGCGCTTTTTTCTCCACTCATCGGATGATCAGGGAATACAACGATAAGATTTGGAATCTTATTTAATCCAGAACATCCCGGTTTCCGCCCGATAAGCGGTGAACTTTTTCCCGAATTTATCCATCAGGAACCGTTCTTCAAGCCAGGCTTCGATCCAGATCAGTCCCAGGATAAACATGCCGAAGTAAAATGAATAGACCGCCGCGAAGATCCACCACCAACCGACAAAAATAAAGATACAGGAGAGATATTGCGGATGGCGGAGCCAGGCGTATGGGCCGCTCGTCACCAGAATTTCTCCCTCTTTTAATTCGCGGCGCGCCCAGACAAGTAAAACGACTCCAGTCGCCGCCAGCAGATAACCGGCCACGTACCACCAGAAGTAATCAAGATCGAATCGCGGCTGATCGAAAAAGACAGAGATCAGCGGCAAAATAAGAAAAAGCGCGATCCCAAGATATTTATAACCGGGGAATTTTCGTCCGTAAACGAAAAACCAGAAAAAAGCAAGATTGAGCAGGAAAAGAAAGACCAAGATCAGCTGAATTAACATTTTGTCCTCCAAAAGAATATTATATATTGTATAATAACACCGAGGCCACAAGCGCACAAGCAAAAGAATGTCACCGAACAGAACATTAATTTTACGGACGTTAACGATCGTTATTATGGCGCTGGTCATGCTGACCGCCTATTGGGCGTATGCCAGGACGATGCCGAAGGTCCCCTTCCCCCAAGTCGTTAAATACCGCTACGGGATCAGTCCCCGGATTCCGGACGAAACACTCCTCCTTAACGTCCTTTCCGCTTATGAAGACTGGCTGCATAATTACGTCGCGGAAGAAGGCGGACCCAACAAGGAATACCGGGTCCACCGCGGCTCGCTTTACGATTACGACACGGTTTCCGAGGGGATCGGCTGGGGAATGCTGATCGCCGTTTTGATGGAGAACCGGAAGAACCCGACCAAAAGATATTTCGACGGTTTTTGGATGTATTACAAACGGAACATGAACGGGACCGGTCTGATGGCCTGGAAGATTAGCCGGACCGGCGAAGCGCTGGAAAAGGATTCGGCGACCGACGCCGACCAGAATGTCGCCATGGCGCTGTTGTTTGCCGACCGCCAATGGGGAAGCCGCGGCGCGATCGATTATCTGGCGGAGGCCAAAAAGATCATTGCGAACATCATGAAGCATGAGGTTGAGCCTTTTTCTTATGTTTTAAAACCGGCGGCCGGCTGGGGCGGTTCCGGCGCGACCAACCCCTCCTACTACTCCCCCGCTTATTACAAGACCTGGGCGAAGTTCGATGACCGTTGGCAAAAAGTCAGCGAAAATGCCGATCAGCTTTACTCCCTTTTTGCCGACCGCTACACGACCGGACTATACCCTGACTGGTGTACCTCGACCGGCGATGAGACCCAGTTAAGCTACGATTACACCTATAACGCCTGCGTTACTCCGCTCAAGATCGGGCTCGACTATCTCTGGAACGGCGAAAGCGACCTCTACTTAAAGCGGCTTTCCAACTGGATCATGGACAAGACCGACAACCACCCGGAAGCGATTGCCGACGGTTACTCGGTTGACGGTAATCCGATCGGTAAATACAGCAATGCCGCGTTTGTCGGTCCGTTCTGCGTGGCGGCGATGGTCGCGGAGGAGTACCAACCTTGGCTCGATAAGCTCTACGCCTACCTCGTCCAGATGAATACGGGAGAAAAAGGCGGCTATTACGCCGATACGATCCGGCTGGTCTCCCTGATCATTGTTTCCGGTCATATGCCGAACTTATGGAAGACTTCCGAGGGGGAAAACCAGTGGTTCTGGTCGGGTCCAGTTAGACCGTGACGATCGTCAAACGAGCGATCATTATGCTTTGGGTGATCGATAACGCGGTGATGCAGGCTCTGCGAAAAATATTTCCGACCGCCTGGCAAAGAAGCGGCCGTTGTCTTTGTTGCGGCCGATGCTGCAAGGAGATCTATCTCTCCATGACCCCCGGCCAGGCCCGCAGCCGGCTCTTTGTCGGTTTTTTTCGGCGTTGGTTCGCCTGGCTTTTTGCTTTTGAATTTATCCGTTTTGATCGGGAAGCCCCGGCGCTTGTCTTTCGCTGTCTCAAACAACGGGCGGACGGCCGTTGCGGTAATTATTTCTGGCGCCCTCCCCTTTGCCGCAATTATCCCCTGCTCGATTATTTTAAGAAGCCGTGTTTTCTTCCCGGTTGCGGGTTTACATCTTCCAGAAAAACTTAGCCGCCAGTTCGCCGAAGGTCTCGGCGGTTTTTAGCTTCGAGAGGACCGAGATCTCCACTTCAACGTCTTTTAGTTCCGCCTTGGTCAACGGCGGGAAACGATCGTCATGCAGCGCGGCGTTCAGGGTCATCTCCTGGACCGCCTGATAGAGCGGTTTGACCGGTTGGACGTAGCCGCTGCTCCCCCGTAATTCCCGGTGTTTTTTTAAGGTAACGAAAACCCCTCGCCGCTCGGCTAAAGCGTTCGAGTTCGGCTTGAAGGGAGAGGTTGACTTGCCGTCCAGCGCCTCTTCCAGGGTTTGGCGGGATAGTTTAAGGAGGGCCTTCTTATCGTCTTGGGTCAGCGGCGTTACGACCGCCCGGAAAACGATCGCCGTCTTCAATATATCGATCCGGGTGGTCCCGAGTTCCGGGGCCAGCAGTAGCAAGGTCCCGATCGCCGGCGCGGCGCAGGTTGAAGTTGTACCGGCATCGAACGCTTTAACCAAATCCTCCAGGTCGTTTTGGGACAAATCGGCGCTGACCACGACCAGAGTCTCTTCGTCGAGCAGCGGGGCGAGCCCTTTCGTCACCGCCTGACAGCTCTTTAGAGATGGTTGGCCGAAGAGGATCGGGACGATCTGGAAATCGTCACCCAGGACCGCCTGCAGGAACGGGAGCTGGACCTCGATCGCCTGCTCCTTGAGGTGGACCGCGTCATCGTAGCGAATATCGGGTGACGATTTGACCAGCCCTTTGACCGCCTCTTTGTCAATCGGCACCTGGCCGAGCGGCGTCTCGAAAGCGTCGCTTTTGGGGACGACCGCTCCGGCAAAATCGGCCTGGCGGCTCGAGCCGAGGATGATAACCCGTTTGAAGGTCCGTCCGACCAGCTGGCGATAAGCGTAAGCCGCGACCTGCCCGGAGAACTGGGAGCCAGAGTGCGGAACGATAACGGCGGTGATCTCTTCCGATGGCAAACCAAAAGGGACGCTGTTGAGGTTGTCGATCAAAACCCGGGTCAGCTCATCCTTATCGGCGGGATAAAAATCACCGGCTACCGCCGCTTTTCTGACTTCGCCGAAAGAACAAGCAAACAACAACATAATTGAAATTAAAATACGTATTTTCATGGCCGAATTATAACACGCGTCAACGGTATTTCGTCAGCGCCAAAGTAAAAGCCCCCCTCTTCTTCTGGCAATAGAATTGCTGATAACGCGGTGAGTTGCTGACCGGCACCTGGCAGTCCGGGTCAGCAAGACAAAGGAGGTGAAGATATGCGTGGATTAAACAGATCGATCCTGGCCGGCCGTTTGGTCGCCGATCCGGAGGTCCGCTACACCAACAAGGAAGTGGCGGTTACTTCCTTCCGTTTGGCGATCAATCGCGGCAAGAACAAGCAAGGGGTGGAAGAAGTTGATTTTATCAATTGCGTCGCGTTCGGTTCGCTGGCCAAGATCTGCGGCGAGTACCTGAAAAAAGGGCGGCTGATCGCGGTGGAAGGCCGGCTTCAGATCCGGAGCTATGAAGGAAAAGACGGACAAAAGAAAAGCGCCACCGAAGTCGTCGTTGATGAGATGCAAATGCTTGATGCCAAATTAAATAAAGCGGCCGAAAAAGAGACCGAACTGATCGAGGTTTAGTCGCTTAGCCCCGGGTGCGACCCATCGCATTCGGGGCTTTTTTCTTGGGCGGTAATATGCTAGTATTTTTCCATGACGCGAAATATTCTGGCCGGCCTGTTGCTCCTGTTCCTCACCTCTTCGCTCAACGCCATGGGCAGTGTCCCTTTCACCCATTCTCCATCGGAAGAAGTGATCGGCGGACCGCTCCGGGTGGTCGGCGAGGCGCTGGTCTACCCCAACCCGTTCAGCTTGGCCGCCGATAAAAACCTGGTCATTCAGTACCGGCTCTCGGAAGACACCGATATCGATATCTTTATCATCGCGGTCAGCGGCGATATTATAAAAAAGCTTTCCTTTAACGCCGGGACCGAAGGCGGCTCGGCGGGGATCAACAAGATCCAGTGGAACGGCCGGGCGGATGACGGGACCTTGATCGGCAACGGGATCTATGTCGGGACGATCGTCGACCGGGGCGGCAACAGCGTCCTGGCTAAATTTAAACTAGCTATTAATGATTAAGAAGATCTTATTTACCTTTTTGCTGATAGCGCTGGCGGCCGACCTGGCCGCGGCCGAGAAGAAGTTCATCAAGCTTCCCGAACCGAAGATCATCGGCAAGATGTCGGTTGAGGAATCGATCTTCCGCCGCCGTTCCTGGCGGAGTTTTTATCCCAACGACCTAAGCCTGGAACAACTCTCCCAGATCCTTTGGTCGGCGCAGGGGATCACGGAAAAGAGCTGGGGTTTTCGGGCCTCGCCGTCGGCCGGCTCTCTTTACCCGCTCAACTTGTACGTTGCCAAAAAAGACGGCGTCTATGAATACATTCCCGACGGCCATAAGCTGGTCGAAGTGACCGGCGAAGACCGCCGGACCGCGATCGTTCGGGCCTCGCTCGGCCAGCAATTCATCGGCGAAGCCCCCTGCGTGATCATCGTCTGCGGCAACTTTAGGATCTCCCAGGCGAAATTCGGCCAGCGTTCCTACCGTTACATAAACATGGAGGTCGGACACGCGGCGGAGAATATCCATTTACAGGCGGTCGCCCTGGGACTGGCCTCGGTCTCGGTCGGCGCCTTTTGGGACGACGTTGTCGCCAAGGTCCTGGAACTCCCCGAGACCCGCGATCCGTTTTATATCATCCCGGTCGGTTACCCCAAATCGGAACAATAATGAACAGAAAAAAACTCGATTCATACCGCTTGCTCGCGCTCGCCACGCTTTTTTGCGGGATCCTTTATTTTTACGCCAACGTTTTTATGCCGCGGTTGGTTCCGCCGATCCTGCGGATCGGTTCGCTCCGGGTCCCGGTCAATATTCTGATCCTCGGAATGGACATGAACTACGATCGTTTTACCGGTAAAAGGATCGTCGACATGAAAGGCCGGACCGACACGATCATCATTGCCCGGATCGATCCCGTTCATTACCGGATCACCCTGCTTTCCATCCCCCGCGATACTCTGGTCGAGCTGCCCGATTACGGTTATCAGAAGATCAACGCCGCCAATGTTTTCGGCGGGACCGACGCGGTCAAAGCGGCGCTCTATAAATTGACCGGGCTGAAGATCGATAAGCACCTGCTGGTCAATCCGAACGCGGCGGTCGCCTTAGTCGACCTGCTCGGCGGGGTCAATATCTACGTCGATAAGGATATGTATTACACCGATAACGCCCAGCAGCTCTACATCAACCTGAAAAAGGGGTGGCAGAAGTTGTCCGGGAAAGAAGCCGAGGGGTACTTGCGCTTCCGCCACGATACCTACGGGGACTTGAGCCGGATCACCCGCCAGCAGAATTTTATCCTGGCCCTTTTTAAGGAATTTGCCAGCCCGGACAATATCCTGAAAGCGCCGGTCGGCCTGGAGATCGGCCGCCAGCATATCGATACCAATTTGTCGCTTGGCAGTATGATCCGGATCCTGAACTTTACCCGGATGCTCGGCCCTGGCGAGGTCACAACCTTTACCGCTTCCGGGGAGCCCCAGGATATTCAGGGGGTCGGCTCGTCTTTGGTGGTTGACCGGCAGAACCTTGACCGGATCCTGGAGGCTCATTTCCGATGAAAAAAGACCGCCTGCTCGCCGCCCTGGCCTCTTTTTTCGTGGTCGGTCTTGGCCAGGTCCTGCGCGGCGAAGGGGCCAAAGGCTTGAAAATGATGCTCGCTTTTTATTTTATTTTCCCGATCTCGATTTACGCCGCGCTGATCTTCAACGGCTTATTGGCGCTGATCGCTTTAGGCTTGGCCTCGATCGCCGGGATCCTCCTCTGGGTCTACGGCATCATCGACGCTTTTACTTATGAAAAAAACGTTTAAGGTCTTAACTCTTTTTGATATCCCGGTCGAAATAAATTACACCTGGTTCATCGTCTTCGCCCTGGTGATCTTTACCTTGGCCGGCGGATATTTTCCCGAGACCGATCCCGGTTTGAACTATCCGGCCTACCTGATGATGGCGGTCGTCTCGTCGCTCCTGCTCTTTACTTCCCTGCTGGCGCACGAGTTTTCCCATTCCGTGGTCGCGATGCGCAACGATCTGCCGATCCACGGCATTACTCTTTTTATTTTCGGCGGGATCGCTCACCTGGAAAAAGAACCGGAGACCCCGTGGGTCGAATTTAAAATGGCGATCGCCGGCCCGCTGATGAGCTTCGGTCTGGGATTATTTTTCTTTTTCCTGACCCAGCTTTTGCTTCGCTATAATGTTCCCAGCTACGTTATTTCGATGTCCAATTATCTTTTCATCGTCAATCTGGCGGTCGCTCTTTTTAATCTGATACCCGGGTTTCCGCTTGACGGCGGGCGGGTCCTCCGTTCGATCCTTTGGAAAATCATGGGGAACCTAAGCCGGGCGACCCGGATCGCCAGCGGGATCGGCCGCGCGCTTGCCTTCCTCATCATGGCCTATGGCTTTTTTCTGGTCTTTGCCGGTCTTTTTCTCAACGGGCTCTGGTTCATTTTTATCGGTTATTTCGTCCAGGAATCGGCCGAAGCGAGCTACCGCCAGGTCCTGATGCGCCGCTTCTTGAGCGGGACCATGGCGAAAAATATCATGAGCAAAGAACTGGTTACCGTCCCCCCGACCCTGGCGGTCGACCGCCTGGTCAACGACTATTTCCTTAAACTTCGCTACATTTCTTTTCCGGTCATCGAAGACGATAACCTGCTCGGGATCGTCACCGTCCATCTCATCAAAGAACTGGACCAGGACAAGTGGCCGCAGTATTCGGTCCGCGACGTCATGATCCCGGTTAGCGACGCGCTGGTGATCCAGGGCGACGCCCAGATCATGGAGTGCCTCGCGAAAATGACGAACAATGAATTCGGCCGCCTGTTGGTGGTCGAAGGGGAAAAATTGGTCGGGATCATTTCCCAGCGGGACATCATGCGGCTCCTCGATCTACGGTCGAAAATAGAAAAATAGGAATTATTACGGCCCTCACCCGAGTAGGAGCGGCTAGTTTAGTCAGTGCTTAACAGCCCTCTCCCAACGACTGCTACGCAGTCTGGGAGAGGGAATTGAGAGTTTGTTGATGAAAAGAACCACTCCTTCTCCCTTTGGGAGAAGGTTGGAAAGAAAAAGTATTTGTTTAAGAATTACTTGGATGAGGGCTGTTGCAGCAGTTAACGGATGAGGGGTATAAAATAACCATGAAAAAAGCTTTATTTATTATTGCCTTCGAAAAATTCCGCGACGAAGAGTACCAGCAGCCGCGCGAGGAGTTGGAAAAAGCCGGGATTGGCGTGACGGTCGCTTCGACGCGGCTGGGGACCGCGACCGGTAAACTTGGCTTAAAAACTAAGGTTGATCTGCTCCTGGATGATGTTCAGGCGGCCGATTATGATGCCTTGGTCTTGGTTGGCGGACCGGGTTGTTATGATTATTATGAGGATGAGCGGGTCCTCAATTTGGTCCGCGCGTTCAATCTTGCCGGGAAAGTGACCGCCGGGATCTGTTCCGCGGCGGCAATTTTAGGGATAGCCGGGATATTAAAAGGTAAAAAAGCGACCGTTTTCCCGGGTGAAGCGGAACGCTTGAAAGCGGCCGGAGCTATTTATAACGCCCGGGGTTTGGAAGTTGATGGAAATATTATTACCGCCGATGGTCCGGGGAACGCCCGGCGTTTTGGCTCCGCTATTGTGACCGCCCTCTCTTAGAACTTCAAGAACTTTGTATTATCATAGCCCGGTTTTGGTTGAGCCACGGGCTTGGGTGTCAGCGGAACAATCGGTCTGACCGGCGGCATGATCGGCTTAGGTTGCGGCGCCGCGGTTACCGGTCTGATCGGCTGGATCATGGGGTAGCTTGGTTGCGGCGCGACCACTAAATGAGTTTCTTCTTCAGCCGCGTAAACGACGTCATTTTCCCTGACCTGACTGCTGACCTTTAGGCCGATCTCCGCTCCTTTATTGACCATCGGGACGTTCTTGTGATTGATCTGGATCGAATCGACCTTCTGCTTGAAATCGGTGGTCGTCCCCTTGATCTGGATGTAATCGCCGACTTTAATTGGGGCCGCGACCTTGATGATCGCGACGGAGATCTTGTCGAAAATGTGGGTGATCTTGCCGAGGACCTTTGGCCCCTTTGGTTTAGCCGCCTTTTTAAGTTTTTTGGGAGCTTTCTTTTTTGCGGTTGGTTTTTTGGCGCTTTTCTTTGCTTTCTTTTTTATCATGGTCCACCTCACTATTTTCAATGGAATAATAGCAAGAATGGCCGGCTAATTGCAAACTTAACTGGTCAATTCGTTGAAGTACTTATTCTTACCGAGCATCCGGAGCGCTTTGCCGACCTTCAGCTTATTCTTCTCAAGGTGTGGTTGCAAAAGAGCCTTCTGCAAAGTCCGCTCTTCCCCTTTAGGGATATGGACCGGTTTGCCGGTGAACGGATCGAGCCCGGTGTAATACATGCAGGTCGAAACTGTCATCGGTGACGGAGTGAAGTTCTGGACCTGTTCGATCCGGATCCGATGTTTCTCCAGGAAAAGGGCCAGCTCCAGGGCGTGGTTCAACGTGCTCCCCGGGTGGGAGGAGATAAAATACGGGATCAGGAACTGTTCTTTATTGTGACGGCGGTTGGCGGCGTCGAATTTGTCTTTGAACTCAAGGAACTTGTCGATCTTTGGTTTCCCCATCATCAGCAGGACCTCTTCGCAAACATGTTCCGGCGCGACGCTCAACTGGCCGCTGACGTGGTGCTTGGCGATCTCGTTGATGTACTCGTCATCGAGCAACGCCAGATCGTAGCGGATCCCCGAGCCGATAAAAAGTTTCTTCACTCCGGGGATCTGGCGGATCGTCCGTAAGAGGCTTAAGGCCGGTTTAAGGGAGGCGTCGAGATGCGGGCAGACGTTGGGATAGATACAACTGGCCCGGGTACACCCCTCTTCTTTATTGCAGGTCATTCCGTACATGTTGGCGGTCGGCCCGCCGACGTCGAGGATGTTGCCGGTAAAATCGGGCTGTTTCATTATTGTGTTGGCGATCTCCCGTTTGATCGATTCGCCGGAGCGGCTGGTGATATATTTCCCCTGGTGCTGGGAGATGGCGCAGAAAGAACAGCCGCCGAAACAGCCGCGGTGGGAAACGGTCGAGAACTTCACGAAGTTCCAGGCCGGGATCGGTTCTTTGTATGATGGATGAGGCGCCCTAACAAACGGCATCTCCATCAAAGCGTCAAGTTCCGGGCCGGTTAAGTTTTGCGGCGGGAAAACAACGACGTTACGCCCCTGGCACGGCTGGATGATTATCCGGGGATGTTTCTTCCGCCCCTCAAGATAATAGAGCTTAAAGGCTTCGGCGTATTTCTTCTTATCCGTCGCGACTTCTTCATATGAAGGGAGAACTAACGCGTCTTTGTACTCCGAAATATCTTTAACGATAATGGCGGTGTTGGGGATTTCCTGGAAGCCTGCGACAATATCGTCGCGGCTTCCAGAGAGTTTATTTGCTATTGCCAAAATCCCCTTCTCGCTCATCCCATAAGTTAGGTAGTCGGCTTTGGTGTCAAAGATCAAAGAGCGGCGGACTTTGTCGGACCAATAATCGTAATGGGCAAAACGGCGGAGGCTTGCTTCCACCCCGCCGAGGACGACCGGGACGCCGGGAAAGAGCCCTTTTAGTTTGCTGGTGTAGACGATTGTTGCCCGGTTCGGCCGTTTGCCGCCGACATTCCCCGGAGTGTACATGTCGGTCCGGCGGATCTTGTTGTCGGCGGTGTAGTTGGCGACCATCGAGTCGAGGTTGCCGGAAGAGACGCCGAAGAAGAGGCGCGGCGCGCCGAGCTTCATGAAGTCGTCGTCTTTGTTCCAGTCTGGTTGGGCGATGATCCCAACCTTAAAGCCATGCGCTAAAAGGTACCGAGCGATCAGGACCGGGCCAAAACTTGGATGGTCGATATAAGCGTCGCCGGTGACGAGGATGATGTCGAGCTGTTCGATCCCTCGCTTGCGCAGGTCGTGTTTGCTAACCGGTAAAAAGTCTGTCATTTTTTCCTCGGGAAAAACATCAGGATCAGGAACTTGATCAAAGAGATCTGCCGCCGCCAGCGCCACGGCTGTTGGAGCAAGCGGTAGAGCCATTCGATGTATAACTTTTGGACCAGGACCGGGGCCCGTCTGACTTTGCCGGCAATGGTGTCGAGACTTCCGCCGATCCCCATCCCGACCGGGACCCCTAACTTTGTTAGGTTGGCGGCGAGCCACTTTTCCTGCCTCCCCGCTCCTAGTCCCACAAAAAGGAGGTCCGGCTTGGCGGCCATGATCTTGGCGCGGAGCGCGGCCTCATCTTTGAAATAACCATCATTGGTCCCGACAACCAGCAGGCCGGGATTTAATTCCCTGGCTTTAACGGCCGCTTCGTCGGCCACCCCGGGGGCGCTCCCTAAAAAGAAAGCTTTATAACCTTTCTTGGCCGCGACTGCCAGGAGCCGCTGCATCAGATCGATCCCGGAGACCCGCTCTTTCAGGGGATCGCCGAGAAGCTTTTTGACCACGACCATGCTGATCCCGTCCGGGACGCGGAGCGCGGCGTTGTTAACGACCGCGCGGAGTTCAGTGTCATCCTGCGCGGCGACAATCATTTCCGGATTTGGGGTGACGACCAGGCTTGGTTGATGAGCGGTGATCAGGCTTTCCACTTTCGCGACCGCTTCCGCCAGCGTGACGTTGTCTACTTTGAGCCCCGAAAAGTCGACGGTTTCACCCACGGTTTTTTCTCCTTGCTGATCGGCTTCGAAGGCTTATGAATAAGCTTTGGCGCTTTTGTCCTCGGCATTTGACCTTTCATGGTAATAATCATTATAGCTGAAAAGTGCCGTTATTGGTATAATAGATAATCCTGAAATAGAAAGTTGGGTCATATGTTAAGTCCATTAGCCGGTCAAAAAGCGCCCGATTCGATCCTGGTCGATATCACTAAATTAATTGAGCTGTATTACTCCACCCATCCGGACCATAACGATCCGCAGCAGCGGGTTGCTTTCGGCACTTCCGGCCACCGGGGTTCATCATTAAAAGGAAGCTTTAACGAAGACCATATCTTGGCCACGACCCAGGCGATCTGCGATTACCGGCAGGAAAACGGGATCAACGGCCCCCTTTATATGGGAAAAGATACCCATGCCCTGTCCGACCCGGCCCAGAAAACCGCCCTCGAGGTCCTGGCGGCAAACAGTATTGCTCTCTTTATCCAGGAAAATGATGGCTATACCCCGACCCCGGTCATCTCCCACGCGATCTTAAAGTACAACCGGGGAAAGCAGACCGGCTTAGCTGACGGCATCGTTATTACCCCCTCGCACAATCCGCCGCAGGATGGCGGCTTCAAGTACAATCCGACCCATGGCGGACCAGCCGATACTAAGGTGACGAAATGGATCGAAGAACGGGCTAATCAGTACCTCGCCAAAAAGCTGGCCGGGGTTAAGCGGATCACTTATGAAGCGGCTCTCAAAGCCTCGACTACCAGGCTCTATGATTTCGTCACCCCCTATGTCAATGACTTGGGGAGCATCATTAATATGGAAGCGATCAAAGCTTCCGGCCTTTCGATCGGGGCTGACCCGATGGGTGGGGCTGGTGTCAATTATTGGCTTCCGATAGCCGAAAAATACGGCCTAAGGATCGACATTGTTAATCCGATGGTCGATAAGACCTTCTCTTTTATGACCGTTGATCGTGACGGGAAGATTCGGATGGATTGTTCGTCGCCTTACGCGATGGCGAGCCTGGTAAAACTAAAAGATAAATATGATATTGCGTTCGGCAATGACACCGATTTCGACCGCCATGGAATCGTCACCCCCTCTGTTGGGCTGATGAACCCGAACCATTACCTGGCGGTGGCGATTTGGTACCTCTTCCAGCATCGGCCCAAGTGGCCGTTAACGGCGGCGATCGGCAAGACCCTGGTCAGCAGCAGCCTGATCGACCGGGTGGCGAAAAAGCTGGACTGCCCCCTGATGGAGGTCCCGGTCGGCTTCAAGTGGTTCGTTGACGGCCTCCTTAATGGGAGTTTCGGCTTCGGCGGCGAAGAGAGCGCCGGCGCCTCCTTCCTCCGCCAGGATGGGACCGTTTGGACGACCGACAAGGATGGTTTTATTATGGACCTGCTGGCGGCCGAGATCCTAGCTGTGACCGGTAAAGACCCGGGGATCCATTACCAAGAATTGACCGCCCTTTTTGGCGCGCCGGTTTATGAGCGGATCGACGCCCCGGCCAATGCCAAACAAAAAGCGATCCTCCAGAAATTATCACCGGAGATGGTGACCGCTACTACTCTGGCCGGCGAGCCGATCACTGCCAAACTGACCCGCGCCCCTGGGAACAACTCCGAGATCGGCGGCCTCAAAGTGACGACCGAGAACGGCTGGTTCGCCGCCCGTCCCTCCGGGACCGAAGAGGTCTACAAGATCTACGCCGAAAGTTTTAGGGGAGCGGACCATCTTAAAAAGATCTTTGAAGAAGCGAAGAAGATAGTTGATGAGGCGTTTGCAAAAGGAGCATAAAATGTTCAACAAAACCAAAGCGTATAAAAAACTGGCCAAGCATTATAAAGAGATCGGTCAAAAACATTTGCGGGATCTTTTCGAGGCGGATGAACGGCGCGGCCATAAGTTCTCGGTCAAGACCGAACATCTGGTTTTTGATTTCTCCCGCCAGCGGGTGACCGAAGAGACGATCAAGCTTCTGGCCGAACTGGCTAAAGAGAGCGATCTGGCCGGAAAGATCCAGGCGATGTTCAGCGGCCAGAAGATCAATCGGACAGAGAACCGGGCAGTCCTTCATACGGCGCTGCGTAACCGGAAGAACGATCCGGTCATGGTTGACGGCCAGGACGTGATGCCGGGGATCAACGCGGTCTTGGGCCAGATCGAACGCTTCTCCGGCGAAGTCCTCTCCGGCCAAAGAACGGGCGCGACCGGCAAGAAATTTAAAAATATCGTTTCGATCGGGATCGGCGGCTCTTATTTGGGCCCGGAATATCTGGCGGTCGCTCTCCGCCCCTACGCCCAGCCGGGGATGAACCTGGTCTTTATCGCCAACATTGACGGGACCGACTTCGAGGAAAAAACTGCCAGCCTCGATCCGGAAGAGACCCTGGTCATTATCGTTTCCAAAACTTTTACCACCGCGGAGACGATGCACAACGCCCGGACCGCCAAGCAGTGGCTTCTGGCCGGTTTGAAGAACCACCCCGATGCAATCAAGAAACATTTTGTTGCCGTTTCGACCGCCAAAGAAAAGGTTGAAGCGTTCGGCATCGATCCGCAAAACATGTTCGGTTTCTGGGATTGGGTCGGCGGCCGTTTCAGCGCGACCTCGGCCGTTGGCGTCCTCCCCCTTTCCCTGTATCTTGGTTTTGAGAATGTCAGCTATATTTTGGAAGGGGCTTACTGGCTCGATAACCATTGCCGCCACACGCCGATCGAAAAAAACATCCCGATCCTCTCGGCCTTGCTCGACATCTGGAATATTAATTTCCTTGGCTTCAAGACCCGCGCCTTGCTCCCCTACGCGCAAGGGTTGGCGAAACTTGCCGCCCATACCCAGCAAGTGGAGATGGAGAGCAACGGCAAGTCGGTCGACCTGGAAGGGAATAAACTGGAGTTCGAGACCGGTGAGATCGTCTTCGGCGAACCGGGGACCAATGGCCAGCATTCGTTCTACCAGCTCCTCCATCAGGGGACGCAGATCGTCCCGTGTGATTTCATCGGCTTTATCACCCCGCAATACCAGTACGACAAGAATGCGCAAACCAAAGTGACCCATCACGAAGAGCTGATGACCAACTTCTTTGCCCAGCCGGACGCCATGGCCTTTGGTAAAGATGACGCCAACCCGGCTAAAATATTCCCCGGAAACCGCCCTTCTTCTTCGATGCTACTTGAAGCGTTGACCCCCTTCACCGCCGGGCTCCTTCTGGCCTGGACCGAACATCGGACAGCGGTGAAAGGTTTTATCTGGGGGATCAATAGTTTTGACCAGGAAGGGGTCCAGTTGGGTAAAGTTCTCGGCCTTGAACACCGCGAGAGGATCATTGAGTATTACGACAAGACCGAATATGACGCTTGCGGCTTGACCGATTCGACAGACCTGTTGTTAAAAGCGTTCCTTAAAGGGAAGTTGTAATAAACCAATAAATGGCTAAGAAATTCTTTATTATCGACCGGACCGATCCCAGCGCCTGGTCGCTCTTTTTTGCCAACCTGCTGACGATCGCTTTGGCGGTGAAATTCAACTGGAGCCTGATAGAACTGATGTGGATCTACTGGTCGCAGAGCGTGATTATCGGCGCGATCAATGTCATCAAAATGCGCCGGTTGGAGAAAGCCACCGGCCGGTCGAGTTGGTTTTTTATGGGGGATACTTCTTCGTTCTTTTTAATGCACTACGGTTTCTTTCATTTGATCTATTTGCTTTTCCTGTCGATCTTCACCCTCGCGGGAGAGACCCCGTTAAGCAACGGCGCGCCGGTCCAGTGGGGCTGGGTTTTTATTACAATTTTGGTCTTTTTAGCGAACCATATATTTTCTTACTTATATAATCAGGAGCGGGACCAGTCCAAAGCCAACCTCGACCGGCTCTTCATGTTCCCTTACGCCCGGATCATTCCGATGCACCTGACCCTGATCCTTGGCGCGGCGATGGATGTCATCCTGCCGGGGGTTGCCCACGCCCCTATTCTGCTTTTCCTGTCGTTAAAGACGATCGCTGACCTGGTCATGCATAAGATCGAACATTCATAAGGAGGATTAAGATGAAAAAAATATTCGCGATTTGTTTGCTGGCCCTGACCCTGATCACGGCTTCGGAAGCTAAATGGAAAGCCCCCAAGACCAGCGAGGAACTATTAACAATGTTCCCTGTCGCCTGGGTCGCGACCGCTTCCGACATCAAGGTTAGTAAAGCGGTCCCCAGCAAGGAGAAAGTACTGGTCAGCGTTGATTATTTTGTCGCTGGTCAGAAAGAGATGGCGGTCGCGATCGTTTACGAAAAATATGTCAGCTACAACAGCAACCAGCGCAATTGGAAGAGGCACGGCCAGGTCATTAAAACCGACCCCCGGATCAAAGCGGAACATTACCTTGTCAGCAACCCCAAGGGACCGGTGCAAAGCATTTGTCTCTCGACCGGCGACACCAATTACATCAAGCTCTACACCTATAACTTTAAGGTTGCGACCGAAGAAAAATTGATCAAACTGGCGATAAAAGTCGCCGAAGCGATGAAGAAATAACTACTTCAGATAAAACGAAGCTTTGACCGTGACCATAATGTCTTTGACTACGCTCGAGGTATCGTAAGAGCCGTAATCGGAGACGTCGACCGAGTTAGGGGTCAAGACTTGGACGACTCCGCTCGAAGCGGCTGCGACACTGCCGACATGGCGCCCCGTCCCTTCCGCGATCTTTTCCGCCCGCGCTTTGGCGTCTTTCACCGCTTCGCTTAAGAGGGAAACCCGCAGGTCGGGAAGTTTCGAGTAATAGTACTCCAGCGCCTGGACCGAGATCACCGCTCCTTGTTCGGTCAGCGACGGGACCATTTTTGAGAGCTTGGTGATCTTGACTACATCGTTGAGCTGGACGGTGACCGTTTGGTTTAAAGTGTATTTAGTCGGGCCGGTGTTGTTCTGGTCGTAAACCTGGTTCATGGAGACCGGGCTTTCAGCAATATCGGCGACCCCTTCTTTCTTAAGCAAGGTCCGGGTCAAGATTAGATCATGAGCGAGCCCGGCGTATCCATTGGCTAGGGTGTTGGCGTTCGCCTGTCTGGCGAGCGAGATGGTCAATTTCCCCTGGTCGGCGTTGACCCGGGTTTTGGCCGAGCCGGTAACGGAGAGAATGTCGCGGTTGGAAACCGAAAGTTGGGCGGAATAATAAAACCCGCCGAAGGCGAGCATGCCGATCACGAAAGCGAGACCGATAATTAGAGCTGGTTTTTGTTCGTTCATGTGGGGAATTATAACACAAAATAAATACTAAAAACTAAATACGAAACTCTAAACAAATTCTAAATACTAAATATCTAAGGTTTAAAATGATTTGGAATTTATTATTTAGAGCTTAATATTTGTTTAGTATTTCGGATTTAGGATTTAGAGTTTCCCTCTTCCCTCTGAAATCTCCCCCTCTTCCGTTCGATACAAAGGTATGAAAATTGCTGCCGCCTCAACTTCCACTCGAACGTTCAGTAAACCGCTGGTCCCGCTGGCGGAACGGGCCGCGCAAGCTGCGCGGGAGCGGAGCATCAGTTTGGGACAAGCGAGTGAGTGCGTGTTTTTGACGCGCTTTGAATTAGGCGGAAATCGTTTCCTGGTCAACCGATCGGAGGAATATCATAACCCCCGGTTTACCGCTCAAGCCATTTCGCATCTTGGTTCGATATTTCACGGGCTCTCCCTTGGTTTTTATTTTTCTCAAAATGACGAGATTATTCATCTAACGCTGAAAACAAAAGCTTTTCAATACGATCATTCTCCGAGCCTTTACTTTCCCTTTTCCAGCGGTTTGAACCTCTTTCAGCTTTCGATCAACATTGTCGGTGAATATATGGGGCTGGACGATCTCGCCTCAAAGGTCATCGGTAAAGGGGGCGAAGCTCTGCTGGCGCTTTATAACCTGGCCGGAGAGACCGGGGTTCAGAAGATCAGCTATCTTGTTTCCCGTCACAATCCACGGGCCAAGCTCTTCTATTCTAATTTGGGGTTCGGCGCGCCGGTCGAGCCGGACTCGGCGATGTGGGAAGTAAACCTTAGTCGTTAATCAGTTGGTCGGCCGCTTTATCTAAAACCGCCAAGGCTTTCACCGGTTCTTCCAGAATATCGGCGAAGACTTCAAATGGGACAGCGCAGGTTTTGGCCAGCGCGGCAAACTCCGGGAATAGCTCTTTCGCCAGATCGTAGAACTGCCCGGCTCTTCCTCTGCTGACCATGATCAGGAATGGATCGCAGTTCGCTTCTTCAATTATTTCCGTCAGAGTATTTACCCTGATATTGCCGATCGGATAAATTCCCATATACATATAAAGGCCGGAGGGATAAACATAGCCGAACGGATCGACGGCAATGACATCCTGGTCGAATTGCTCCAGCCGGCGGTAGCCGGAAAAATCAAGCGGTTGACAAGCTTCCCGGATCATTTGGCCAAGGGGCATCTCCCGCAAGACCCGGGCGCGGCCAAGCATCAGCGGGAAATTAACTATCATGTTTAATTTCTTATCTCCCGTCAAAAAGAAATCCTTTAATCCAACCAGCCGGTCGCCTAACTGCCGGTTCAATAGATCGACCCCCTCCTGCACGGGAATCGGCTGGTCGTGGAGCGCTTCGATCAGGATCTCCCCTCTGATCCGGCTCTGGCCGAATAACCGGACAAAATTAACCAGGCTTTCGATCTCGGCCGGCGAACGCGACAAGGCGTAAGAGAGGTTGAATTGAAAAAGGCCGAAATTTTCTTGTCTCCAACCGGAGTTTCCCACTCCTTTAATTAATTTTTGCGCGGTTTCGGCCGGCATTTTGGCGTTGGTCTGGATCGCGAGCGCCAGGGCCCACTCGCTTGCTTGCCTGATCGCTTTCATCAGCAGGTCAAAATGGGTCGTCGGTTCGCCGCCGGTCAGGACGACCGCCGCGATATCAGCGTCAGCCCCTTCTCTGACCGACCGGTTAACGATCTCCATCGGCATGACCTCTTTCCCACTGGGGCCGACGCTGGCGGAGCAATAGGTGCAATTGGAGTTGCATTTATCGGTTAGGCTAAGACCAATCTTCTGCGGCCGGTAGTCGAGGGCCCCGCCTTCCCCGGCGGCCTTCATCCTGTTAAGGACCGTCCTGCGGGCGGCGAGAAAAGAGCTTGCTTGTTGGGTTCGTTCAGCCGTTAGCATACCGTCCCCTCACTCCCAAACATCTCCAATAAATGCTTGACCTGGCGGCGGCTTATGACCGGCGGCAGATCGAGTCCAGGGACGATCGCCCGCACGACCGGGATCCCAAGGTCCGCTCGCGTTAGATCGACGTAAACGACCGACAAGCCGTTAGCGATCATTAATCTCTCCGCCAAAGCCAGGTCCTCTTCCACGTTCATGGTCGAGAACGAAGGGAGCGTTTCGAACTGCCTAGTCCGGACATCAGCTCGTTGTTCAGCGGCGGGAGTCAGCGATCGATTATGTCTTTCATAAATAAAAGCTTTGGTATTCAGTTCGCAGATCGCCCGGAAAGCGGCGATCCGGCCGTCAAGGTGCGCGCCACTGCCGCTCAAGATCTGTTCATGCAGGTGAATGAAAGCCCGGTAGGTCGGGACACCGAACTCCGTTGTTAGGTCGAGCAATTGGACGCTCAATCCTTTGGCTCCGTAAGCCTGAATGATCGGGCCGACCACCTGGTCTTCGGCGGAAAGCGCAAAGGTCCGGGCCGGTTGATAATACATGCTGTAATCGCCGTCGCGTTCGATCACTTCCAGCAAGGCGTGCAGTTTGGCTTCCGCCATGGTGTTGCCGGAAGCCAAGCCGTTGGATGAAGTTAAAAAGACTTCAACTTCGTCTAAATTAGAGTTTTCAAAGACGATCTGGGCCGGGACCATAATTTTACTCTCCCCACTCCCGTTTTTTACTTCCCCCTTAACCCAATGCAGTGATTGGTTTTCGTAAGGATGTTCCAGGTTAAATTGGTTTGGATCGAGCGCCGCCAGGCCGTCACGCCGCAGTTCAGCCAGCGTTTTCTGGGTGAGCGATAGATCGGCAACGTACCCGCCCGGCCAATTATTGCCAACCCCTTCGGCGGCGCTGTAGCGTTCCAGCGCTTCCATCACGGCCGAAACCAGGGCGGCTTGTTGGGTCAAGCCTTTCCCGCTCCCGTGGCCGGTCCCGGTGAGGGTATGTTCGTGCGGCCCAACCGCGACCCGGCGGGTTGACGGAGCAAAGAAGAGCGCGAAATCTGTGCCGTGATATTGAACCAATGAGATCGACTGGTCATTGTCGGAAAACAGTTTCACTGATTCAAGGCGCGCGAATGTTTCCATTGGCTTGACCGTTCTCAAGCCGGTCCCGGTCCGGAAAGAGATGGACGTCGAAACCTCGGGTTTAAAGTTGGCGAGGTTGACCGCCGTTTTGCCTTTGACCGGCAAGAGATCGGTGGTTATTGGGAGAGAAAAACGAGGCATTGACTGAAAAGCGAGATGGCGCTCGCGGTTGAGCGAAAAATATCGTTCCCAAATCGAAGTTAGCCTGATCGCTTCACCTTTTAAGACCGCTCTGACGCTGGGACTCGGATGCCGGCGAAACATTTCCAGACCAGCCTGCATACCGAGCGATTGCAACGCGGCCATAACCGCCGGGTACTGGCTGGAGCTGGAACCGGTTTTGACCAGGAAACCGAAGAGCGGCAGAGAGGGTTCTTGCTTAAATAATTCAACCGCTAATTTGATCCCTTCTTCTTTCAGGCTGATTAAGCTCTTGAGCAAATGAGAACGCATGAAGCGGTCGTTTGGCCTGGTTTTAAGGTGGTCAAGCGCTTCCCGGATAGTTGTTTCCCGGGCCGGAGTAATGGTTTGTCCACCTTGCCCGTGAGAATAAGAACTGCCGGTTAATTTGGTTTGGGAGTTGTAATTTACAACCGGCATTTATCTTTTCCCCACCGCTTCCCAAATCGCCTGGAGCGAACAATCGATCAGTTCAATCGCTACTCCCGGCATTTCAGCAAAGGTTGTCAGGTGTTTATGGGCCAGCAAGGCGCCAAACCGGGTTTCCCCTGGTTGGCGCTTCAAAAAGTTACTGGCGGCGGCAAAGTCGGCCGGTTTTTTCCCCATAATGCCGACTCCGGCCAATGTTAGGGTTGGATCTTTGCGATTTGGATCGACTTCGATGGCGAGGCAGAGTTTGGAGTTAGGAGAGCGCTCTGACTTAGGGAACTGGTGGACGGAGATCACGCTCATTATCCCGCCTATTCGCCGAAAACCACGGGCGGTGACAATGCTATCTAGTTCCCCTAACTGCGCCGGCATGACTTTATAGCGAAAATAATGGGGAGTTACTCTTGACGAAGTTAAACCGAGCATTTTGGCGGCTTGTTTAGTTAGGTCTGGCTTTAAGGCGGCGATAACGTCTTGAAGAGTGGCTTCCTTGTACCGTCCTCCCAGCGAGGAGAACAAGCTTTGCGCTAAGATTGGGAGCCTTAGCCTAATATCTAACTTAAGAATATTTTGGGTCATGGCCGACTGGATCGCTCCGGCTTTGTTCCATTGTTGCTGGAAGCGAGATTCCCTAACTTTACTTGAATTGGTCATTGTTTTCCCTCCATTTGAAATTACGGACATCTATTGATCGGCAGGTTTTTTGGGGGATTTCAGGGGAAAATGGCTTTTGGTGTGTAATGCGGTGATCGGTCGCGAGGCGCGAAACGTTGGACGAAAGACGTTGATCGGTTAAATTTAACTACTATTTTGAATATTTATTCTCTTTGAAATATTGACACAATAATAAGAGAGTGGGAGAATAATAAAAAGGCTTCGTTTTAACTAAAACAATGCAAAAACAATTATTATCAACGCTCGAATTGAAAAACTTCAGATGTTTTAGAAGAAAATCTAAATTCAACTTTTCCCAAGGCACCTATCTTATTGGCCCAAATAATGCGGGCAAAAGCGTTGTAATTGACGCAATAAGGTTTTTCTTTGATAATAATTTGTATAAAGATGAGAGTTTCTTGAACAAAACCGAGTATCTTAGTAAGAGATCCGGTTATAATAAATGTGAGTTAACTCTTGTTTTTAATGTTAAATCCTTATCTACAAAAGTCTTGAAAAGAAGACTGGAAAAGGATTATGGCAAAACTATAAGCATATCAAAAATAATTACATATTCTCCCGTTGCTAAAACAATTTCGTTTGTTTATAAAATAAGTCGAAAAGAATACGATCAATTGCAGCTTCCAGCAGACATTCAAAGATTGTTGAAATCTATCAAAATAAGCTATTTGCACCCACAAGAAGGTCGTAGTCTCTTCCGTGAAGCTCAAGAGAAACTAAAAAACAGATTGCTTGCGAATTGGGGGCGTCATTCTACAATTACAACAAGTCTCAAAAAACTCCAAACAGATTGGGAGGCATTACGAAAAATTGCTAAAACCTATTTATCGACTTCATTGACAAGTAGTATTCAAAAAATGTGGCCTGGTAGCCAGGCGAGCATTGAGTTGCCATCGAAAATTCTTGATATTATTGCGATTTCAGATATTAGTTTCCAAGGGCAAAAAACTCTTCCAGAGATTCAGTTGACTTTGCAAGGAACGGGCGCTCAATCAACAATATTGTATTTAATCCATTTCCTTCTAGATAGTGACAGATCCTTGCATTTGGGAGAGTACAACCCTATTTGGCTTCTTGAGGAACCAGAGTCGTTTTTACACGCTGACCTAATAATTAAATTAGCGAAAGAATTGAGCTCGAAGGAATGGCTTGATAATATTCAGATGATTATATCAACTCATTCTCCCATTTTGCTTGCAACAAGTCGCGCTGGAGGGAGCAAAATACGGTGGAATTTAATAAAAAATCATGCTCTGCAAACAAACAAAACAGCTATTAATTGGTCAGAAAAGGAAATTAATGATATTGGACATATGATGGGAGACATTAATTTCTATGCCTACTTTCTAGCTGCCGCGAATAAAAAGCCAATATTTATTGAAGATAAAAAGCCACTTACAATTATTAAGTTTAAAGAAGCTGGAATAGACATTGCTCAGGGGCTCGGTGGGACTGGAGAGATCGCTAAATATCTAGAGGTGTATGGCTCATATCATTCCTTGCTAAAAACAGCCGCTTATTTTATCTTAGATTGTGACCTTGGGAAAAAAGATCTCTCGCGATTTTTAACTCAACAAATCGAAGAATGTTTCGGATATGTTAAATATAAAGTCAGTGATAATGTATTTGCCATTACCTTGCCAGAGAATTTCTCTTCGGAAGACTTGTTTGATGAATTTGATAATCATTTGGAAGAATGTATTGATAAAATATGGAATACAACATCATGGGGAATAAAAGAAGATATCCCTTCTTATTTATCAGGCGTAGTTTCAGCCGTAAGAAATAAATCGTTTTCTAACAAAAATGAGGCGAAACAATTTATAAAAAACAAAGAAGATATAAAATCTTCTTTTTGGAGAAAGGTCGAACGTGACCATCTAAAAATATCCAAGCAAAAGGTTAAGCCATTAAAAAGACTGCTTTCTTAGTGATATAAGGTTTTAAAAGATTTTATTTATAATATCAATGTTTTAAATAAAGGATATTGTTGCCCACAATCCGCCCATCCCACTTCGCGCGACGATTCTCGCTTTCCCTCCGACAGACGCACCACGCATAAACTTTAAATACTAAAGCCTAAATTCTAAACAAATTATAAAGTCTAAACAATAAAATCCAAAACCGTTTTGAGGTTTAGAATTTGGTATTTAGACTTTGTTTAGAGTTTCGTATTTAGTATTTCGAGTTTTCCCCAATATTCCTTGAAATTTCCTCCCTAACTATCGATATACTTAAGGAACCCTTTCTTCCAGGAGGTCAAAGGTATGTCAGTCAGATCAGTTGCCCGAGAAATTGCTTATAATATCGGAAAAGTTGCTTATCGGACCGAAACTACCAGATCGATGTTCAAATTTGGCGCCAAAGTTTGCCGCACGATCGGGCCGTATCTCGTTAATAACTATCAGGTTGGTGAAGTTACTCTCCGCTTGGAGATGTCGCATAGTTTGCGTCCTCCCCGGCTTCCAAAGGATCTGCTTGCTGATCTCGACCCGCCGCCGGTCATCATTAACCTGAAAGACGATCTGGTTGAATCGATCGAAGCATCGGCAGAACCGCTCAAAAGGTCAGCCGCCGCGAAGCTTACTATGGAAGAGATGCTCGGCCAGTTACGGCTTATTCAACAGGCGCAAGCGGAGTTGCGGAACGCTCCCCTGGAAGAGATTGGAGCGTGTCTCAAAAAATGGAATACGATCCTCGCGCCGGTCATGCCGGAAATCGGGCGGGTCAGCGACATTGTTGACCGGATAAAAAATATCCTCTCCGCCGGGTTTAACGGGGAAACCTTTGACCGGGCAGGTCTGGATGAAGCCCTTCAGGAGTGGGGCCAGTTGTGCGCCTCCGATAGCGGCTTGCTGGAGACCGTTGCCGCGATGTCGACCGCTTACATCCTCTACCGGTCCGAACCCGAACGCCTCGCGCTTGAATTGGAAAATAGCGTCCGTCTGTCTAAAAACCGCGAACTGGCGCTTCAAATGAAAAAGATCTTCGATGTCAATCCGGAGCAGATCAGCCGGGAGCTTGGACAATTATTCAAAAATTGGCAAACGACTGCCGAGCTCCCCTCACCGGAAATATTAAGAATGGAAGTCGTTTTAGAGGAAATAAAACAAGATCAAAGAAAATATCCCACTCCGGCGCAACCGGATAGCGTTGAGAGTGGCGCTGATCGGCCTTTCAAAGAGGATCTGAAGAAAAAGCCTTAGATTTTACCCAATTGACGCCCCCCTTCTTGAGTGGCAAAATACGACTATGAAAACATTTGAGAACTATCCACTCTTTATCCCCGCCCTCTCGATCCTTTTATCTTTAACGATCTACGCGCTCGGCGCGACGATTTTGTCCAGCTTTGGCCGGATCGCGGTTATCCTTTACTTATTATTCTGCCTTTGGTCCGAGTATCGGGTCCTGGTTTTTTCTTGCCGTTCTTGTTACTACTATGGCAAACTTTGCGGTCCGGGTGACCTTACCCCATTAGCTGTACCATTATGAATTAGAGTAAATCTGGCTGCAAGAGCCAGTTTCCGCCTCCTTTCGGATAAATTCATCCGGTGTTAGATTCCCCAGCGAACTATGCGGCCTGACC
>JBAZTH010000003.1:477442-544396 GCA_041661965.1 Candidatus Margulisiibacteriota bacterium | reverse complement strand
CCTCTTTTAACGCTCCAATTATCTGTTCTTCGGACATCCTTTTCCCCTTCATAAATGATCCTCCTTCAATTAGTATTACCGGCCTAAATTCTAATTGCAAGTGGTCCAGTTTTTGGGGGTAAGGTCAATGATCGCCCCCTTCTTCTTTAAGAAAGCGGACCCTAAATTATTCGTAGAAAAAAATATCGGTTGGCGCGACCTTATTCCCGACCTGCTTCTCTTTCTGATCCCATTCCTTGGCGGCCTATTCTACTTATTCGGTCACTTTAATTGGCTAACGCTGGGTTTAATGATCGCGATCGCTATTCTCGCTTTTCCAGCTACCGGTTATATGCGGGGCACCCTCCTTTGCCCTAACTGCAAACAAAGAGAGCTTGGCTGTCCGGCCGAGAAACTATTCGGCAAAGATTAACGCCGCCTTTTTGCCGATTGACTTCACTAACCTCCTACGGTACGATTCTCCGGGGGGATCAAAATGAAAAATAGATTTATTGTCGCAACCGTGCTGACGTTTTTCGCGCTGTCGATCGGCCAAGCAGGCGCGACCGATTTTTCCGTGCTGGGTGGGAATATGAACGTTAACTTGTTGGTCAATACCACGAGTGTTTCTTTGATCGACTCCCTGGATTCAATTTACCTTGGGACCTTAAAGGCCGGGTCGTCGTTCGGTTTTGGCGGAGAGGCCGCGCTTTTCTATCCTTTCGCGCCCGGGATCAAAGCGGGGCCGCATTTTATTTTCAACTATTCACCCCTGGCCAGTGACTGGCACGACTTCCAGCTTTTCCAGACCTCTCTGGGCGGCATAGTCGATTTCAGTTTTGACGGCCGGAATTCGGTCTCCGCTTTCATCGACTATAATCTCGGCTGGTTCAACGCCCAGCAGGAGATCGCTTCCGTTTCCGGCTTGCCTGCTCCGGCCGGCAACTTCAGCGGCGGGATCCCCGGCCTGATGTTTGGGGTGAAAACTTGCACCAAACTTTCGGAAGCAATGGGGCTTGGTCTTTATTACCAGATGGGAACGCTGAATCTGGCTGGCATAAAATACAAGAACAACAGCAATCAAAACGCCTGGATGGATGCCGGGATCAATTTCAGCCAGTTTGGCGCGATAGTCTACTTTTAAAAGGCCGGGGAAAAGGCGGAAAAAAGTTGCCCACTATTTTAATAACCGGTGCGTCGCAAGGGATCGGCAGAGAGAGCGCCCTGCTTTTTCAAAAGCGCGGCTGGAACGTGGCGGCGACGATGCGTTGTCCGGAAAAAGCGCCCCCCTCTTCTCTTTTTTGTCCGGCTCTCGATGTCACGAAACCAGAAACGATCAGGGCGGCGGTGGCCGCGACGATCGATCATTTTGGCGGGCTTGATGTTTTATTGAACAATGCCGGCTACGGCGCGGTCGGTCCTTTTGAAGCGGCGAGCCGCGAACAGATCTTCCGCCAGTATGAGACCAACCTTTTTGGCCTAATGGAAACTACCCGGGCGGTTCTCCCTTATTTCCGCCGGCAAAAGAACGGCCTGATCATTAATGTGACTTCGGTTGCCGGGCGGACAACTTTCCCTTTGTATACTCTCTATAATTCCACCAAATGGGCGGTCGAAGGCTTTTCCGAGGCGCTCCGTTTTGAGGTCGAGCCTTTTAACATTAAAGTAAAGCTTATTGAGCCGTCGGGCATTAAAACGGAGTTCAGCCGCGCGTCGGCCGAGATATTAACCGACCCGCGACTGACCGACTATGATGATTTTGTCGCTCGGGTCAAACCGTGGATCGAGCGAATGAACGCGAGCGGCCACCCCCCGCAAATGGCCGCCGAAACGATCTATCGCGCCGCGAATGACCGGAGCGGTAAATTTCGGTATGTTGTCGGCGCGGAAGGCAAGCTGCTTCTTTTTCTCAAGCGTATTTTACCGGACAATTGGATTTTTGCTTTTTCAAAAAAGCTCTTTGTTACTTAGAGGTTGGCGCTGCCGGGCTTTCCAGATCGGCCAAAATATTCCTCGCGTCTTTCGTGGGATCGACATTCTCGTAAACTTTTTTGATCTCCCCCTGCGGATCGATCAGGAAAGTGGTCCGTTTCGCGACCCCGACCGGACCCACCCCCACAAAAACACCGTATTTTTTGATGACCTCCCCGTTTTCATCGCTTAAGATGTCAAAATTGAGATGATTTTGGTCGTAGAATTTCTTATGGCTCTCCACCGAGTCTTTCGAGATGCCGACTACCTCCGCTCCTTTTCCCCTGATCTCGGTAATAAAGTCGCGATAGGAACAAGCCTGGGCGGTACAGCCGGAAGTAAAATCTTTCGGGTAGAAGTAAAGGACCAGCCATTTACCGGCATAGTCGGCGAGCTGATGGTTTTTGCCGTTTTGATCGGGAAGGTTAAAATCTTGAGCTTTCATTTTATTCTCCTCCTTGATAACTTATTCTATATACCGCGCCGGCTTTATCGTCTGAAACCAGCATTGAGCCGTCATCCATTATTTCGATGTCCACCGGCCGTCCCCAGGCTTGCGTTCCCTTTAGCCACCCCTTGGCGAATGGTTGATAGGCGATCGGCCGGCCGTTTTTATCCAGTTTCACCAAAGTGACGCGATAACCGATCGGCTGGCTGCGGTTCCACGAACCATGCTCCGCGATGAAGATCTGGCCGTGATATTCCGGCGGGAACATTTTTCCGGTGTAAAAACGCATCCCGAGGGACGCGACGTGCGGGCCTAATTCCTGGGCGGGCGGGGTAAAGTTCAGCGGTCTCCCCTTTTTGCCGAATTCCGGGTCCAATATATCTTTGCCGTGGATATAAGGATAGCCGAAATGGAGGCCGGGGCGCGGCGCGCGGTTGAGTTCATCCGGCGGAATATTATCCCCCAGCATGTCCCGGCCGTTATCGGTAAACCAAAGGTCATTGGTTTCGGGGTGCCAGTCAAAACCGACCGTGTTCCTGATCCCTCTGGCGTAGATCTCAAAGGAAGTTCCGTCGGTATTGAGCCGGGCGATGGCAGCGTACGGATCGCCGCGGTCGCAAATGTTGCACGGCGCGCCGATCGGGACGTAGAGCTTGCCGTCCGGCCCGAAGCGGATAAATTTCCAGCCGTGATGAACGTCTGAAGGTAATTTGTCGTAAACGATTTCCGGCGCGGGCGGATTGGCCAGGCGCGCTTCGATATCCGGATATTTTAAGATCTTATTGACCGTGGCGACATAGAGCGCGCCGTCTTGGAACGCGACCCCGTTGGGGAGGAATAGTTGGTCGGCCACGACGATCACTTGATCGGCGCGGCGGTCGCCGTCCCGGTCTAAGATCGCGTAAACTTTTCCCTCGGCCATTGAACCGACAAAAAGCGTGCCGTTGGGGGTCAGCGCCAGAGAGCGGGCCCCGGCGACATTCCCCGCGTAGAGAGCAAAAGAAAAGCCCGGCGGCAGTTCGATCTTCCCCAAAGCAAAAACTGCCGACCCGATGGCTATTAGGATTAGGGAAAAAATTCCTTTCATTAACGCTCCTCTGGAGGGGATTATATTACACTCAATTAAATAGTAAAGCGCTTTTTCGCTTATTTGCAGTATAATATTCCCATCTAATTAACAGAAGGAGATTCCCATGCATAACCCAGTTTTTGAGGCTATAAACAACCGCCGCTCGGTCCGCAATTTTACCGACAAACCGATCCCGAAAGAAACGCTCGCGGCGATTGTCAGGGCCGGGACCCTCGCCCCGACCGGGGCGAACGCCCAACCATGCGCCCCCAGCTCGCCCGCCTCGCCCAGCCGCGCTATAAAGCCTGGATGGAAAAATACGGCCAGGGGATGAAAGAGATGCGTGAAGAGTACGATTCGAAGTTGAAGGATTCCATCTATTACTCCGCGCCTGCCGTCGTCTTTGTCATCGGCCTGGGAATGACCAGCGACCAGGATTGCCCGATGGCCTGCGAAAACATCATGCTTGCCGCCCGCTCTTTGGAGCTCGGCTCCTGCTGGGTCTACTTCGGCCAGCTGGTTCTTGACGATCCGCAGACCAGAGCGCTCTTGGAATTAAAGGAAGGGGAAAAAGTTTACGGTCCGATCGTCCTCGGCTATCCCAAAGAAGGCTTTCCCCCGTCGCCGCCAAAAAAAGAGCCGGTCATAAAATGGATTTAAAACTTAAAGCCCTATTATTATGTCTGATCGTTTTGTCCGCCAGGGGGGAAACCATGGAAAAAATAAAGATTTTTGACGCTACTCTCAATACAGTTGTGATCGTTGAAAAGATCGAAAAGAGCGCCGCCGCCTGGCGCAAACTTCTTACCCCCGAACAGTTCGAGGTTACGACCAACCAGGGGACCGAAAAACCGTTCACCTGTTCCTTATTGAAGGTCAAAGAGAACGGCCTCTATAAGTGCGTCCGCTGCGGGACCGACCTTTTCCGGGCCGAGACCAAGTTCGAGTCCGGGACCGGCTGGCCGAGCTTTTTCCAGCCGATCTCCGAGCTTAATATCCAAACGAGGAGCGATAACAGCCTGGGGATTATCAGGACGGAAGTCCTCTGCGTTCGCTGTGGTTCCCACCTCGGCCACGTTTTCGATGACGGACCGGCCCCAACCCATAAACGGTATTGCATTAACGGGGCCGCCCTCCTCTTTGTTCCCTTTGGGAGCGAGAAGAAGCTGGCGCAGGCGACTTTTGGCGGCGGTTGTTTCTGGCATGTTGAAGCGGAATTCAGGAAAATAACAGGGGTCGTTGATACCGCGGTCGGCTATGCCGGCGGGACCGTTCCCGAACCATCGTATGAGTTGGTTTGCCGCGGCGATACCGGCCACGCCGAAGTCGTCCATCTGAAGTTCGATCCCAGGGTCATCACTTATGATCAACTCCTCGATCACTTCTGGCAGATCCACGATCCGACCACTCTCGACCGCCAGGGTCCGGATATTGGGAAGCAATACCGATCGGTCATCTTTTATTATTCTGACGCGCAAAAGAAAGCGGCGCTGGGGTCAAAAGCGAAATGGCAGAAAAAGTTTAAAGATAAGATCGTCACCCAAATTGTCCCCGCCGCCGACTTCTTCAAGGCCGAAGAGTATCATCAGCGATATTTGGAAAAGAAAGGCGCCGTTAATCCTTAATAAGGGAGAGGGCTTCCGAGCGGGCTTTGGCGTCTTTTTCGAAAACGCCGCGGACGGCGGAGGTAATAACTTTGGTCCCCGGTTTCTTTATTCCCCGCATCGACATGCAGAGGTGTTCGGCTTCAATAATGACCAGAACGCCGCGCGGTTTGAGCTTGGCCATCAGGCAGTCGGCGATTTGGCTGGTCAGCCGTTCCTGGACCTGCGGCCGCTTGGCAAATCCTTCAACGACTTTCACCAATTTGGAGAGACCGGTGACGTTTCCTTTGGTCGGGATGTAGGTGACATGGGCTTTGCCGAAGAACGGGACCAGGTGGTGTTCGCAGATCGAATAGAACGGGATCTCTTTGAGCATGACCATCTCTTCATGCTCCCCCTGCTTAAAGGTGGTGAGATGCTTCCCTGGATCTTCGTTCAGGCCGGAGAAGAGCTCGGCGTACATTTCCGCCACCCGTTTAGGCGTGGCGGTGATCCCCTCCCGCTTGGTATCTTCACCGATGGCGAGCAAGATCTCTTTGACTGCTTTTTCGATCCGTTTTTGGTTGATCATTTTCTAATTATACCACTAAAAATTATCGACAATCTCGCGCAAAACATTTTTGTTGTAATAAAACCAGTTTTCCAGCATGCAGATCTCGACCAAGCGCTTGGCAGTCATATTTTTATGGGCGCTCCTGACCGCCGGCGCGAAACGCTCCCCATTTTCATTTCGTCCAATCATGATTCCCCGGCTTAAGTTTAGTTTAGTGAAGATTTTGTCCAGGATCCCCTGCCAGGCCTCAAATGTCCGTGGCAGATGGATCGAGTCGCCGGCGTATGGTCTCAAGATCGCCTCGCGAAAATTCCAGCTTGCCGTTCCCCGATCAAAAAAAGGCTGGAATTGATTGGTCTCGATCTTGCGCAGTAAGCCGCGTAAAGTTTTTTCGTAAGCGTATCTCGATCCGGCTTTTCTGATAAAAAATGTCGGGTGCGGCTGATATGAGTGAACTAACGTCATACTGACTTATCAATGAAAAAAGAGGATAATTTCAGGAGAATTAGACCCATCTCCCTAGAACAAGCCGGTGATCTTGCCGTCTTCGTCGATGTCCATGTTTTCGGCGGCGGGATGCTTGGGGAGCCCCGGCATGGTCATGATCTCGCCGGCGAAAGCGACCACGAATCCGGCCCCGGCCGAAGGCTTTAGCTCCTTGATGGTGATCTTGAACCCCTTGGGGGCGCCGAAAAGTTTGGGATTATCGCTTAACGAGTACTGGGTCTTGGCGACGCAGACCGGGAAGTGGTCCATGCCGAACTGTTTGAGGAAATCGAGGTCGGCCAGGGCCTTTTCCGTCCACTCCACTCCGTCGGCGCCGTAAAGGTCGACGGCGATCTTTTCGATCTTGGCCCGGATCGGCTGTTCCAGCCGGTAGATCGGCTTATAGGTCAGTTTCTTGGCGAGCGCTTTGAGGACCAGCGCGGCCAGCTCTTTCCCTCCCTCGCCGCCGTGTTCCCAAACGTCGGAAACGACCGCCGGGACGTGGAAGCGTTCGCACTCTTCCTTCAAGAGGGCCAGTTCTTCCGGGGTGTCGGCCGCTTTTTTATTGATGGCGATAACGACCGGAACGTTGAAATGATGGAGGTTTTGCACGTGTTTGGCGACGTTTTCGTAGCCGTGGCGCGCCACCGCTTGTTTAGTGACGACCAGCACCGCCGCCGCCGGGGCGAGATTGCCGACCCGGCACTTGATGTCGAAGAACTTTTCCGCCCCCAGCTCGCTGGCAAAGCCGGCCTCGGTTACCACATAGTCGGCGAGTTTAAGCGCCAGTTGCGTGGCGACCAGGGAATTACAGCCGTGAGCGATGTTGGCGAACGGCCCGCCGTGGATAAAAGCGGGCGCCCCTTCAATTGTTTGGACCAGGGTCGGCTTCAACGCGTCCCAGAGCAACAGGGCCATCGCCCCTTCAGCTTTCAGGTCGGCGGAGCGGATCGGTTTCCCCTTTTTATCGTAAGCGACGATGATCCGGCCGAGCCGGTCTTTGAGATCGGTCAGACTGGTCGAGAGGCAAAGGATCGCCATGACCTCGGACGAGGCGGTAATGTCGAACTGGCCGCGCAGGGCGCGGTCGTTCATGTCCATGACCCGGCGCCAGACCAGCCGATTTTCGTCGATGTTCAGTTCATTTCCCTGGTAGATATGATTATGGAGCATCGCCGTCAGCAGGTTGTGGGCGGAGGTGACCATGTGAATATCGCTGGTCAGGTGAAGGTTGATGTCTTCCATCGGCAAAACTTGAGAGAGTCCGCCGCCGGCCGCCCCGCCCTTCATTCCCATGACCGGCCCGAGCGACGGTTCGCGAATGCAGACGATCGCTTTCTTGCCGAGCTTGCGGAGCGCCTGGGTCAGCCCGATGGTGGTCGTTGTTTTTCCTTCCCCCTGCGGGGTCGGGGTCATGGCGGTGACGAGAATCAGTTTACCGTTCCCGCCTTTTTTTCGGTTCTTGAGGGCGTTGAGGCTGATCTTGGCCTTATAACAACCGTGGAGTTCAACATCATCTTTATGGATACCGGCCGCCCTGGCGATGTCGGTAATAGCTTTTAATCGGGCTTGCTGGGCGATCTCGATATCAGTTGGCATAAGTAAAATATAACACGAAAGCAGTCGACGGGCAAATTATCCCCGTAAATAATCGGCGAAACGGGGAAAACGGCGGCTAATAATGTCCCGGCGAATAGCTTGTTCGGAATGATAGCGCGGATCCTCGGTGAAGGATTCGCGGAACCAGCTGTCGGTCAGCAGGTGGATCGCGTCGTCGGTTAAACCGAGCTTGGCCATCAGGATCGCCGTCGTTTCCAAACGGGCGTAATCCATCCGGCTTAGCTGGTCGATGATCTTATAAACGATCAATTTGGCCTCGACCCAGAGCGACAATTTGAAGCTCAATTCGGCGGCGGCCAGAAGCCGGTCGATCCGCGAATTTTTTTCTTCCAGCTGATCGATGGCCGGGAAAAGATATTGCGTCAGACAGCGGACCGCCAAGCCCGATTGGCCGGCGGCTCGCGCGAGCTCCGCGGTCTGAAAATGCGTTTCGATCAACAGGGAGCGATCGGTCAACTCTTCGGTCAATTGCAGGGCGAGTTCAAACTTGTTGTTGCGGTGGCAGGCTTTGATCGTACCGATCAGAATAGCGTTGCCTAATTCATGATTGCGAAGCTTGGCGGCGCTTTCTTTGATGGTGGTGAACAAAAGAACGGCTTCTTCGTCCCGGCCGATCTTTAACTGGATTTCAGCGATCTGGACGGCAAACTGAAAAATAGTCGTCGGGGTATTGTCGTCTAAGGCCCGACCGCCGACCAGAAGCTCGTGCGCTTCGACGATCTTGGGAGCTGTTAATCCGGCCGAAATTCCCAAGCGGAGGCGGTTTAATTGATTGAGCGCGAGCGCACCATCATCGATCTTTCTATAGGAGCCGTTCGGCTTTGGTCGGAACATGGCCGGCGGCGGTGGTTTGCTTGGTATCATGGCTGACTAGTGATCGACAAAAGCGAAGCAGAATTTCAGATAACTTTCGCGATCCCGACCGGGGTCAAACCGTACCGATCGAGGACATAATCGCGTTTGCCGTGTCCGATGAATTTTGAAGGGAAACCGAGCCGGTTGATCGGCTTGTTGATCCCGGCCGCGGCTAAAAGCTCCAGGACCGCCGAACCAAAGCCCCCTTCCAGAACCCCTTCTTCCACGGTGATAATGTGGTCGGCTTTTTTCGCTTCTTTCAAGATCAGTTCCCGGTCGAGCGGTTTAACGAAGCGGGCGTTGATCACGGTCGCGCCCCCGCCTCCGCCTCCGCCTTCTTTTTCGGCCAGTTTGGCCGCTTCGAGCGCCGGATAAACCATCGAGCCGATCGCCACGATCAGGGTTTTCCCTTTGCCTTTATGGACAATTTCACCCTTGCCTAATTCGAGCGGGCTGAATTCGTCGCTTAAAGCGGCGCCGACCCCGGCTCCCCGCGGATAGCGGATGGCGGACGGACCGGGCAACTGGCTGGCGGTAAAGATCATCTGTTGGAGCTCGCGCTCGTCTTTGGGGGCCATGACCGTCAGATTGGGAAGCGAGCGGAGAAAGGCGAGATCGAAGATCCCGTTGTGGGTCGCGCCGTCCTCGCCGACGATCCCGGCCCGGTCAACCGCGAAGACGACCGGCAGGTTCTGCAGGCAGACGTCGTGGACGATCTCATCGTAAGCGCGCTGGAGAAAGGTCGAGTAAATAGCGACGAACGGCTTGTAGCCCCCTTTGGCCAGGCCGCCGGCAAAAGTGACGGCGTGCTCTTCGGCGATCCCAACATCGTAAAAACGTTTGGGATGTTTCTGGCAGAACTCTTCCATCCCGGTCCCGTCGATCATCGCGGCGGTTATTCCGATTATCTTTTGATCCCGGTCGGCCAGCGTGGTCAAGGTCCGGCCGAAAACCGCGGTGTAGCTTGGATTCCCGGTTGTTTTAACGGCCGCGCCGGTGTTGATGTCGAACGGTCCGGTCCCGTGGAAACGGGTCGGCTCTTTTTCCGCCGGGGGGTACCCCTTCCCTTTTTTAGTGATGACGTGGATCAGGACCGGCCCCTGAATATCCTTGGCGTGCTGGAGGGTGCTGATGATCAGCGGGATATTGTGGCCGTCGATCGGCCCGAAATATTTGAAGCCGAGCTGTTCAAAAATGACGTCGACCTTGAAGCTGACGACGATGTGCTTGGTCCGGTCTTTGAGGGTCTTGGCGGCTTCGAAGAGCGACACGCCGACCCGCGGGATCTTTTTGACGATGCTTTCAATCCGGTTGCGCAGTTCAAGATAAGCGCCGCTGGTCGAGACTTGGGTCAGGTAATTGGAAAGAGCGCCGACATTCTTGGAGATCGACATTTCGTTGTCGTTGAGGATGACGATCAGGTTGCTCTTGAGGGTCGAAGCGTTGTTGATCGCTTCGTAGGCGAGCCCGCCGGAAAGCGAACCGTCGCCGATGACCGCGACGATCCGATGGCTCTCCCCCGCCAGCTCGCGGGCGTGGGCCAGGCCGAGCGCCTGGGAAATAGAAGTTGAAGCGTGGCCGACGGTAAAGGGATCGTGCTCGCTTTCGGCGACGTTTGGAAAACCGGACAGGCCGCCGGCCTGCCGCAGGGTCGCGAATTGGTCCAGCCGGCCGGTCAAAATCTTGTGGGCGTAGGCCTGATGGCCGACATCCCAGATGATCTTGTCGCGGGGAGATTTGAAAGCGGCGTGGAGGGAGACGGCGATCTCGACCGCGCCGAGACTGGAGGCGACGTGGCCGCCGGTCTGCGAGGTCAC
The DNA here is from genome assembly GCA_041661965.1 of Candidatus Margulisiibacteriota bacterium. Classification (NCBI taxonomy): domain Bacteria; kingdom Bacillati; phylum Candidatus Margulisiibacteriota; species Candidatus Margulisiibacteriota bacterium. The sequence continues at coordinate 533,994 of JBAZTH010000003.1, read as the reverse complement.
GTCGATGATCTTCCGCCGGATCTCCTGCGAGAGCTCTTCGAGCTGTTTGGTGGAAAGCTCCCGGAGCGCGTCGGGGAGCTTGAGCTTATCGAGCAAAGTAGACATAATATGTGCCGATCGTCAGGACGATCGCCAGCCCGGCGCCGGCGAAAACTTCGGTCGGTTCATGACCGAGGATTTCTTTGAGCTTTTCGACCTTGACCCGGCCGTTGGCGTAGATATCGTCGACGACCCGGTTGAGGATCTCCGCCTGTTTGCCGGCGGCGCGACGGACCCCGGTGGCGTCATACATGACGATCAGGGCGTAGACCAGCGAGATGGTGAAGAGCGGCGAACTGAACCCCTGGGTCAGGGCGACCGACAAGGTCAGCGCGGTGACCGAGGCCGAGTGGGCCGACGGCATCCCCCCCGCTTCGAAAAAATGCCAGAGGCTGAAAGAGCCGTCCTTATACCAGTAGAAAAAAACCTTGAGCGACTGGGCGACAAACCAGGAAACACAGACCGCGATGAACGAAAAATTATTTAACAAGGCGATTGTCCAGTTAATTATGTAATCCACTTTATCTCCTTTTCAGGACCTTGGCAATGTAGTCCAGATCTTCCGGGGTTGTAACCTTGATGTTCTGATAACTTCCCATGACCATGACGACCGGAAGTCCGGCCAGTTCGACGACCATGGCGTCATCGGTGCACAACCCTCTAATTTTAGCATACGCGTTCAAGATTAAGGAAGCCTGAAAAGTTTGCGGGGTTTGCGCCGCCCAGAGCTCTCGACGATCTAAGGTTGCTTTTACAAACCCCCTCTCATTCTCCCCCTTGATAAGGGGGAGATGTCCGGAGGACAGAGGGGGTAAAACCCTTTTTATCGTGTCTTTCACCGGTACCCCAACGACCGCGGCCCCGTGGCGCTGGGCCGCTTTGACCGAGGCGGAGATTATCGCTTCGCTGACCGCCGGCCGGGCGCCGTCGTGGATCAGGACGATCTCGGCCGATTCCGGCAGGGCCTTCAGACCGTTTTGGACCGAATCCTGGCGTTCCGGGCCGCTTGCCACGACCGCGATTATCTTTTTGCTCCGGATCTTCCGGGCTTTGGCCAGGTTGTGCCGGGCGACGACCAGGATAATCCCATCGATGATTTTGGCTTTGTCAAAGGCGGCGGCGGTCCAGCCAAGCATCGGACGGCCGGCGATCGGCAGGAACTGCTTGTCCTGCCCCATCCGTTTTCCCCGTCCGCCGGCGACGATAATGGCGATCTTCTTCATATGGCACATTTTAACACATAATATTACCTGGTTAAGATTTGCTGTCCCTCTTTGGTCACTAAAACCATATCCTCGATCCTGATCCCGCCGAAACCTTTAATATAAATGCCCGGTTCGACGGTGACGACCATCCCCGCTTTAAGTTTGGCCCGGCTTTTCAGCGAGAGGCGCGGAAACTGGTGGATCTTCCGGCCGACGCCGTGGCCGGTGGTGTGAATGAAGCATTCGCCGGGACACTCTTTTTCTGAAAGATGACAGGCTTTGTAACAATGCCTTTTAATATATTCCCGGGCGGTCAGATCGATTTCCCGGCAGTCGACGCCGGCCCGGACCGCTTTGATCGCCAGGCGCTGGGCGGTTTTTACGATGTTGAAATAGTGAAGATATTTTTTGGTCGGCCGGCCGACGAAGAACATTCTGGTGATGTCGGAGCAGTACCCTTTGTATTTCGCCCCCAGGTCGACCATCACCTGTTCCCCTTTTTTAATCTTATTTTTGGACGGTTTGGCGTGAGGATCGATCGAACGGATCCCGGAGGCGACAATGACTTTAAAGGATGGTTCAGCGCCGCGCGACCTGATTTCATGGACGATCCAGGCGGCGATTTCCTCTTCGGTCTGGCCCGCCCTGATCCGGAGACCGGCCATCACCTCGTCCGCGATCCGGACCGCTTGACGCTGGCGGGGGTTCATTTTTTGGCGACGGCGATAGCGGCGCGGAGCCCCAGCAGGTAGCTGTTGAGCCCGAAGCCGGAGATCTGACCGGCGGCGACCGGCGCGATGACCGATTTCTGGCGGAACTCTTCGCGGGCATAGATGTTGGAAAGATGGACTTCGACCGTCGGGATTTCGACCGACGAAACGGCGTCACGGATGGCGATGCTGTAATGGGTATAGGCTCCGGGGTTGATCAAAATTGCCTGGAAGTTCTTGCGGGCGGCGCCGATCTTTTCGACGATCTCCCCTTCGCTGTCCATTTGGGCGATCTCCAGTTCGGCTCCTTCCGTTTTGGCCAATTCCTGGAGCTTGGCGTTGATCTCCTCGAGAGTCAGCTTGCCGTAAACGTTGACCTCTCGCTCCCCTAACAGGGAAAGATTGGGCCCGTGGATGACTAATATTTTCATAGTATTTACTCCTTAATTAGAGCGAAACCGCGACGATATTGTCGCAGGTTTCGCCACTTGTTCCGACTAAAATATAACACACCGTACCCAGCTTATCAAGCAATTGAAAACATGCTATACTTTATTCGCATATGTCGGTAAAACTGTTTGGTTTCAATGTTCCCGTCGGCAGAACGATCCTGGTCGTTCTCTTCATTATTATAGCCGGGACGGCCGGCGTTACCTTTCAGGTCCTGCAGCAGCTCCCCAACGTGGAATTGATCAGCTCTTACGTGCCGAGCGAAAGCACCATCCTTTATTCCGCCGACGAAAAGATCCTGGCCCGCTTCCATCAGGAAGAGAATCGCCAGGTCGTTCCCTTATCGCGGATCTCCCCTTACTTTATTAAGGCGGTTATCGCCACCGAAGACCCTAACTTTTATAAGCACCATGGCCTCGATTTTATGGGGATCGCCCGGGCGGCGGTGAAAAATTTCGCCTACGGCCGGGTCGTGGAGGGCGGCAGCACCCTGACCCAACAGCTGGCCAAGAATTTATTCTTAACCAAGAAAAAAGTCATCACCCGCAAACTGGCCGAAGCGATCCTGGCGGTCCAGATGGAACGGCGCTATACCAAGGAAGAGATCCTCGAGATGTACCTCAACCAGGTCTATCTGGGCCATAATTCCTACGGGATCGAATCGGCGGCGATGCTCTACTTCAATAAGCACGCCTCGGAATTAACCCTGGCGGAATCGGCGATGATCGCCGGGATCATTCACGGGCCGGAGCTCTACTCCCCCTACCGGAACTTAAAAGGGGCCAAGCTCCGCCAGATCGACATCTTAAACAAGCTGATCGGTCAGAAAATTGTCGAAGAAAAAGAGGCCAAGCTGGCGGCGGCGGAACAACTTGAGTTCTATCCGCAAAACCTGAAGATGCGGGGAGAGATCGCCCCTTACTTTATTAGTTATGTCCTGCGGGAATTGACCGACCTCTATGGCGAAGACATGGTCTACCACGGCGGCCTGCGGGTTTACACCACCCTCGACACCAAGATGCAGTTCGCCGCCGAAAAAGCGGTGACCGAGTTCATCAAGAACGAAGGGCCGAAATATAAGTTCAGCCAGGGGGCGCTGGTCTCGATCGATCCGGCGACCGGTTACATTAAAGCGCTCGTCGGCGGCGCCGATTTTATCGAGAGCAAGTTCAACCGGGCGACCCAGGCCAAACGCCAACCAGGCTCCTCTTTCAAACCGTTCGTCTACCTCGCGGCGATCGAACAAGGGATCATGCCGAACGCCGTCATTTTGGATGCTCCGACTACTTTTAAGGTCTGGGTCAACAAATGGAACCCCAAAGGGACCTGGGACCCGAAAAACTTTGACGGTAAATATAACGGCGCGGTAACGATGCGTTATGCTCTGGAAAAATCGCTCAATATTCCGTCGATCAAACTGCTGGAGATGGTCGGGATCCCGAACGCCGTTAACGTCGCCCAGAAGATGGGGATCACCAGCAACCTGGAACCGGCCCTCTCTCTCGCCCTCGGGGCTTCGGAAGTGACCGTCTTGGAAATGACCTCCGCTTACGGCGTCTTGGCTAACAATGGGGTCCGGGTCGAGCCGGCCTCGATCATCAGGATCGAAAGCCGGGACGGCGTTCCATTATATAAGAACCAGATCCTGGAAAAACGGGTCTTGGATTCCAACGTCGCGGCGATCATGACCGACATGATGCGCGGCGTCATCACCCGCGGGACCGGTTTTCGGGCGAATATCGGCCGGCCGGCCGCCGCCAAGACCGGAACTTCGCAGGACTTCAAAGATGCCTGGTTCATCGGTTTCGTGCCGCAGCTTGTTACCGGTATTTGGGTCGGCAACGATGACAACACGCCGATGAAAGGGGTTGCCGAAGTCGGCGTCTGCCCCCGGATCTGGAAAGCCTACAATACCGTCGCCCTGCAAGGCTTGCCGGTCCTCGATTTCCCGCGGCCGCAAGGGTTGCAGACCGAAACCGTGATCTTGGAACAGCGGATCAACGCCGAAGGCTCGAAAGAAGGGTCCGCGCCCGAAGGGGATCCGGCTCCGGAAGAGGTCCAACCTGCTTTGGAAAGCGCGCCGGAAGGCGATCTTGCTCCCGAGGATGTTCAAGGTGGCAATTAAGTTCGGCACCGACGGCTGGCGGGCCAAGATGGCCGACGATTTTACCGAGGACAACGTCCGCCTGGTGACCCAGGCCCTCGTTAACTTTCTTCAGCAAAAAGGGTTGGCCGCCGCAGGGGTCGCGGTTGGCTATGACAATCGTTTAAATTCCGAAAACTTTGCCCGGGTCGCCGCCGAAGTCGTTTCCGGCGCCGGGATCAAGGCTTTTCTGACCAATCATGCCGTTCCTTCGCCGGTCCTCTCCTATGCCGTAAAAAGTCAGGGACTCGGCGCCGGGATCATGATCACCGCTTCGCATAACCCGCCCGATTACAATGGCTTCAAGATCAAAGAAGGGTTCGGCGGCTCCGCTTTTCCGGAAACGACCAAGGGAGTTGAGGCGAACCTTTCCGCGAAACTTTCAATCCTCCCCTCCTCCGCCAACTTCACCGAATTCGATCCCGATCCGGCTTACTTTGAAAAACTTAAAGAGCTGGTCGACATCGAAAAAATCAACGCCGCCGGCCTGCGGGTGATTGTCGATCCGATGCACGGCAGCGGAGCCGGTTATTTTCAGCGACTGGGGGTCAAGGTCGTCGAGATTCGCGGCAACCGGGACACGACCTTTGGCGGGATCAATCCGGAACCTTTGGCCGTCAATCTCCAAAGCTCCATGGAGTTCGTGAAAGCTTACGGGTTAAAGCATTCGGGACTGACCGCTTGCATTGTCCTCGACGGCGACGCCGACCGGATCGCCGCGATCGACCAAAGCGGGACCTACGTTAATACGCACAACATTTTCTCCCTGTTGCTCAAACATCTTTACGAGAACCGGCATTTCAGCGGCGCGGTGGTCAAAACTTTCAATATCAGCAACCTTGTCGACTCGATGTGTGCCGAATACAAGCTCCGGCTCGACGTCCGGCCGATCGGCTTCAAATATATTGCCAAAGAGATGCTCGAAGGCCCGGTTATTTTGGGGGGCGAAGAGAGCGGCGGCATGGGGATCCAGGGGTTTATTCCGGAACGGGACGGCATTTTAGCCGGGCTGATGCTCCTGGAGCTGATGGCCAAAGAACGGAAAACCCTTCTTCAGATCGTGGACGGCCTGATGAAAAAGTACGGCTACTATTATTACAACCGGAAAGATATTCACACGACCGTTGGTCCGGCAATCGTTGAAGGTTTGAAAAAAACTCCGCCGACCGATTTTGCCGGTAAAAAGATCGCTAAAGTGGAGACGCTGGACGGCTTAAAATTTACTTTTGAAAATAAGGCCTGGATCCTCTTCCGCGCGTCCGGGACCGAACCGCTGCTTAGGATCTATTCTGAAGGCCGCACTCCGGAGGAAGTTGAACTTTTACTCTCCGCCGGGGTTAAATTAGCCGCTTAATTACTTCGTCGGCGCTGACAGCTCTTTCTCGAACTTTTCTTTTTTCGCGATCCGGGCGAGTTCCGCTTTTTCGCGGGCGACGTCGGCCGGCCGTTTGAGGCTTTGGAAAAGTTTGAGGAGATTTTCGTGGAGCTGTTTATTGTCACCGGCGATCAGCGAGGCTTTCTTAAACTGTTCTCCCGCTTCCGTTTTTTTACCGAGCTTGTCATAAGTTGAACCGAGGATCAGATAAAGTTCCGGGTTCCCGCCCTCAACGCGGATGGCGTCTTCATATGAGGAAAGCGCGAGCTTCTCTTGTCCCATGGTCAGATACGTATCGCCCAGGAAAACATGAAGATAAGCGTTGGCCGGGTTGAAACCGATCGCTTTTTTGTACTCGGCGATCGCTTCGGCCATTTTCCCCTGGTTGCGGAAAGCGTGCGCCTGCAGCGACGGTTCTTCGATCTCCACTTTCGCTTTCTGCTGGAGTTCGCCGTGCCACTGCCGGAAAGCGCTTTCTTGTTTTTGCTGGAGCAGGACTTCGTCGATCGTTTTGCCGGCGACCGGCGCGATCTTGCGGAGGCGGGAATCGCTGACTTTGATCAGGTGATAGCCGAAGGGAGTTTGGACGATCCCGCTGACTTCCCCGTTCTTGAGGGAGAAAGCGGCCTGCTCAAAGGGCTTCACCATCATCCCGGTGGTAAAGTAGCCGAGGTCCCCGTCTTTAGGGGCGGTTCCGGGATCAATGGAAAATTGTTTGGCGAGTTTGGCGAAATCCTCTCCTTTTTTAAGCTTTTCGAGGACGAATTTAGCGTCATTCTCGGTCTTCACCAGGATGTGGGAAGCGCGGATCTCGCGGAGATCGTCCGGAGTGACGGAGACCCCTTCCCGCAGCTTCATCTGTACCTTCTGAACCATGACGTCGTCACGAATGAAATCGCGGAATTGCCCCATGGTGAAACCGGAGCGCTTGATCGCTTTTTCCAGCTCGCCGCGATTCGGCAGTTTATTTTGCGCCGTTATATTGTCGAGGACCGAGTCGATCTCGTTGCCGCCGACGCTTACCTTTTTCCGCGCTCCCTGAAGCATTAAGGTGAAGTCGATCGCCTGGGCCAGGGCCATGCTCTCAAGGTACGGCAGATCGCGGGGGCCGATCTGCTTGCCGGCCCCTTGAGCGAGCCGATTCATAAGCTCTCTATAGCGGGCCAGGGAAATCTCCTCGCCGTTGACTTTGGCCAGACCGGATGGTTTCTGGGGCGAATCTTCCCCGCTGAACTTTTGATAGCCCAAACCATAGAACATCGAACCGATAAACAGAACCGCGACCGCGATCATGATGCTTTTAGTGTTTTTTCTGAACCATGTTAACATATCAATCTCCTCTTTCTCCCGCGACTGAACGTCGCGGTTATACTATTATTTTAACCGCGGCGTTTAGCCGCTGGTTAATTAAACCCTACTGCATCTCATTCTTCAGAACGCGCGAGACGGAAATATAGCCGCCGATCATGCCGAGGGCGATCCCGCCGAAGAACATGGTCGAATAGATTGCCATCAATAAGGCATAATCGGTCACCAGCGGGAGGAACGGGAGCGCTTGTAAAATGCGGGAAACGACCGCTTCATAAGAAAGTTTTAGGATCAGGAGGGAGCTGACTCCGCCAATCACCCCGATGATTATCCCTTCAATGATAAAAGGCCACTTCACGAAATTATCGGTCGCGCCGACTAATTTCATGATGTAAATATCGGTTTCGCGGGCAATTACAGTTAGCCGGATCGTGTTGACCACTATTAGCAGTGTGGCAAAGGAGAGCATTATCACTAGCGCCGTCCCCCCGACCCTGACCGCGCTGATAAGCGATTTAACCTGTTGGATTAGTTTACCATTATAGCGGACCTCATCAACGACATCGATTGCCGAGATCTCTTTGGCAATTATCGGCAAAAGATCGGCATTCCTGACCCTGATCGAAAAAGTGTGCGGCAGAGGATTATCATAAACAACCTCATTTAAACTTAATTTATTGCTGAATTCATCCCTAAAATTCTTCCAGGCCTCCGCTTTGGAAATAAAGTCGACCTTCTCAACCCCCTGGATATTGGCCATTTTGACCTGAACGGCGCCGGCATCGTCAAGCGAAAGATCTTTGTATATGTAGGCGACCAGGTCCATCCGGGAAGCGATCCCGCCGACAATATTGCCCATATTCAGAACCAAAAGCAAGAAAAAACCGAAGATCGTCAGCGAAACAATGATCGTGGCGATGGCGACAAAACTCATCAACGCCGAACGACGGAGGGAACGAAACGCCTCAACGATAAAAAACTCTAAACTACTTAACATTATACATCCCTAACTGCTGGTCGCGGACCAGGCGGCCTCCCTCCAGTTCGACGACCCGTTTTTTCATTTCATCGACAATGTTCTTATTGTGGGTTGAAACCACCACGGTGGTATTTCGTTTATTGATCTTATCGAGCAGTTGGAGAATATCCCAGGAAGTCGCCGGATCAAGGTTGCCGGTCGGCTCATCGGCCAGGAGGATCGGCGGATTATTAACGATCGCCCGGGCAATGCAAGCCCGCTGTTTTTCGCCGCCGGAGAGCTCGTCGGGAAAAGAATTGACCCGGCGCAGTAACCCCACCAGTTCCAACGCCTGCATCGTTTTGCGGCGAATGGTCGAACGGAGCGCTCCGGTCACCCGGAGGGCAAAAGCGACATTCTCGTAAACGGTCCGTTTTGGGAGAAGTTTGAAGTCCTGAAAGACGATGCCGATGTTGCGCCGGAGATACGGAATCTGGCTGGCATCGAGTTCGGTGACGTTGATCCGATCGACAATAACCTTGCCGGAGGTCGGGAGTTCATCCCGGTAGAGAAGTTTCATCAGGGTGGTCTTCCCGGCTCCGGACGAGCCGACCAGGAAAACAAACTCTTCTTTGCCGATATGGAGAGAGATGCTGTTTAAGGCATGAATCCCATTCGTAAATGTTTTGGTTACGTTTATCAGTTCAATCATTAGCTGTACAGCGGAAACTGCCGGCAAAGTTCGGCTACTTTATGCTCGACTTCGCTCTTGACTTGTTGATCGCTTGGATTTTTCAATGTTTTACAGATCAGTTCGGCGATCAGGGTCATGGCCGGTTCTTTCATCCCGCGGGTGGTCAGGGCCGGGGTGCCGATCCTGATCCCGGAGGTGACGAATGGCTTTTCCGGGTCGAACGGAATGGTGTTCTTATTGACGGTGATCCCAACTTCGTCGAGGGCGAGTTCGGCGACCTTGCCGGTAACCTTAAACGGCCGGAGGTCGACCAGGACAAGATGGTTGTCGGTCCCGCCGGAAACGAGCCGCAGCCCCCCCTGGGTCAGCCCTTCCGCCAAGGCCTTGGCGTTGTTGACGATCTGCTGTTGGTAGGTTTTGAAAGCCGGAGTCAGCGCTTCCTTGAAGCAGACCGCTTTGCCGGCGATAACATGCTCTAATGGCCCCCCTTGGATGCCGGGAAAAACCGCTTTATCGATCGCTTTGGCATAGGCTTCTTTACACAGAATAAGCCCGGCGCGCGGGCCGCGCAGGGTCTTGTGGGTGGTTGAAGTCACGACTTCCGCCATCGGGACAGGCGACGGATGGATCCCGGCGGCGACCAGGCCGGCGATATGGGCAATGTCGACCATCAGGATGGCCCCGACTTCGTCACAGATTTCGCGGAACTTCACAAAATCGATGATCCTTGGATAGGCGGTGGCCCCCGTGACGATTAGTTTGGGTTTGTGTTCCCTAGCGGCCGCCCGGAGAGCGTCAAAATCGATCGTTTCGTTGTCCTGCCTGACGCCGTAAGAGACAAAGTGGAAGTACATTCCGGAGACATTGACCGGCGAGCCGTGAGTCAAATGCCCGCCATGCGACAGGTCGAGCCCCATAACGGTATCGCCCGGTTTGATCAGGGCGAAGTAAGCGGCAAAATTAGCCTGGGAGCCGGAATGCGGTTGGACGTTGGCATGGTCGGCGCCGAAAAGTTCCTTCGCCCGATTGATGGCGAGAGTTTCGGTGAGATCGACAAACTGACAGCCGCCGTAATAGCGTTTGCCTGGATATCCTTCGGCGTACTTGTTGGTCATGACCGAACCGCACGCTTCCATGACGGCGCGGGAAGTAAAGTTTTCGGAGGCGATCATCTCCAGTTTGGTTTGCTGGCGGTCAAATTCTTTGTCGAGCGCGGCGGCGACTTCCGGATCATTTTGGCGGATATTGTCGATATTAAAATGCATGGCGGTTCTCCTCTCGTAAAGCGAGTATATCATAAAGAAAGTTGGCGGGCAATTATGCTTGCGCCTGACCCCCTTTTCTTGTATAATTTCTCAAACCTAAATGGCAGAAAAAAACAAAAATAAAGACAACGATCTTAGACCCGCTATTGACGACAATGAAGAAAACGCGCCAAGCGAATGCCAGGCTTGCGGCGGCCGGTTGAAGTTTGAAAAGGTCAACCTCGAAGATTATCAAGGCGGCAAACTCTATATGATGGAAGGGGTCCCCGCCTACGTTTGTCAAAACTGCGGTGAGAACTGGATCCCGGAACCGATCCTGGAAGAATTTGAAAATATGATCGAAGCCGCTAAGCGGCGAGCGAAAGAAAAAAAAGTGAAAAAAGGCAAAAAGGAGTAAAAAATGGACATCTCTTTAGGCAAGGCGAAAAAAACCCGGCGCGTTTACGGTTTTGATGAGATTTCCCTGGTCCCCTCGATCGTTACCATCAACCCGGAGGACACGGATGTCTCCGTCACCATCGGCGGAAAGAAGTTCGAAATGCCGATCATCGCTTCCGCCATGGACGGCGTGATCAGCCCGAAGACTGCCGCCTTGATGAGTAAAAACGGCGGCCTCGGCGTCCTCAATCTGCAGGGGGTCTGGACCAGATACCTCGACGCGGAAAAGCTCCTTAAAGAGATCGCCGCGGTCGAAAAAGACAAATATGTCGAGTTGATGCAGAAGATCTATCTCGAACCGATCAAGAAAGAATTGATCGCCAAACGGATCAAAGAGATCAAGGCGCTCGGCGGGATTGCCGCCGTCTCCTCCATTCCGCAGGACGCCCTGGAATTCGGCCAGATCGCCCGCGACGCCGGCGTCGATATCTTCGTCGTCCAATCGACAGTTCTTTCCACCAAACACAAATCGACCGGTTCTAAGATCCTCGACCTTAAGGAATTCTGCGCGATGATGAAAGTGCCGGTCTTGGTCGGCAATTGCGTGACCTATGAAGTCGCCCTGACCCTGATGGGGACCGGCGTGGCCGGCGTCCTCGTCGGCATTGGCCCGGGCGCGGCCTGCACTTCCCGCGGCGTCCTGGGCGTCGGCGTGCCGATGGCGACCTCGATCGCCGATTGCGCCGCCGCCAGAGACTCTTACTTCAAGGAAAACAACGTCTACGTTCCGATCATTGCCGACGGCGGTATGGCGGTCGGCGGCGATATTTGTAAAGCGATCGCCTGCGGCGCGGACGCCGTGATGATCGGCTCCCCGATCGCCAAAGCGGCCGAAGCTCCTGGCGGCGGTTTCCACTGGGGAATGGCGACCCCGTCCCCGACCCTGCCGCGCGGTTCGCGCATCCGGGTCGGCACGATCGGCCCGCTCAAAGAGATCCTCCACGGACCGGCCAGGTTCGATGACGGTTCGATGAACTTCGTCGGCGCGCTGCGGACCTCGATGGGAACTTTAGGCGCGGCCAACATTAAGGAAATGCAGCAAGTGGAAGTTGTCATCGCCCCTTCGATCCTGACCGAGGGGAAAGTTTACCAGAAAGCCCAGCAGCTGGGGATGTATAAATAAGGGGAAAGCGTTCAGCTTAGAGCTTACAGCTTTAAGCTGTAAGCTCTTTTTCGGGGACAGAAGACAGAGGAGGCAGATTTGTCCGGTTTCCGTGTTGAAAATTTTAATTCTTTTGTGATATACTGTGGCATGGCGAGTAAAAAACACGATCTGATCGCGGTCCTCGATTTTGGCGCCCAATACTCCATGCTGATCGCCCGGCGCGTCCGCGAAGGCAACGTTTACTGCGAAGTTTTCCCCCACGATATTTCGGCCGAAGAATTGCTCAAAAAAGAAGTCAAAGGGATCATTATTTCCGGCGGCCCCGCTTCGGTCTACGAAGAAGACGCGCCGAAAGCCGATCCCAAGCTCTGGCAATCAGGTATTCCGATCCTCGGGATCTGCTACGGCATGCAGCTCCTGGCCAAGGAACTTGGCGGCGAAGTTAAGCAAGGAAAGAAACGAGAATACGGCAAGGCCGACCTGACGATCGACGATCAATCAAACATCTTTGCCGGACTCGACACGCAAATGCAGTGCTGGATGAGCCATGGCGACACCGTTATGGCGCTGCCGACCGGCTTCAAACAATTGGCCCATACCGATAACACCAAATACGCCGCTGTTGGCGACCCGCAAAAGAAAATTTACGGCGTTCAGTTCCATCCGGAAGTCGTCCACACCCCCAAAGGGATCGAGATCATCAAGAACTTCGCTTACGTTGTCTGCGGCTGTCAGCCGACCTGGACGACCGCTAATTTTATCGATGATCAGGTCAAATTAATCCGCGAAAAGGTCGGCAAGGAAAAAGTCTTGCTTGCCCTTTCCGGCGGGGTCGACTCAACGACCGTTGCCGCCCTTATGCATAAAGCGATCGGCGATCAATTGGTCTGCATGTTCATCGACCAGGGTTTTATGCGGAAGAACGAAGCGAAAAAGATCGACGACCTTTTTGTTAATCGTTTTAAAGTTAATTTCCATAATATCAACGCGGCCATTCGTTTTTTTGACCGGCTTAAGGGAGTTATCGATCCGGAACAAAAACGGATGATCATCGGCGAAAACTTTATCAGGACCTTTGAAGAAGAAGCCAAGAAGCTTGGCCAGATCCCTTACCTGGCGCAAGGGACCCTTTATCCCGACGTTATTGAAAGCGCAGTCCCCGGCTCGACAACCGGTAAAGTCGCCAAAAAGATCAAAACCCATCATAATGTCGGCGGTTTACCGGAAAAGATGGGCTTCAAGTTGATCGAACCGCTCCGACTCCTTTTTAAGGATGAGGTCCGGGCCTTAGGCCGCGAGCTTGGGATTCCAGATGATATTATCAGCCGCCAGCCTTTCCCCGGCCCTGGTCTGGCGATCAGGATTATTGGCGAAGTCACCCCGGAAAGGGTCAAGATCCTCCAGGAAGTTGATGATATTATCGTTTCCGAAGTTAAAAAAGCCGGTCTTTATAAGGAATTATGGCAATCTTTCGGCGTCCTTCTTCCTATCCGGACCGTTGGGGTTATGGGTGATAAACGGACGTACCTTAATACTATCGCGATCCGGGCGGTGACCTCCAAAGACGCCATGACTGCCGATTGGGCCCGCCTCCCCTACGAACTCCTGGAAATCATCTCCAACCGGATCATCAACGAGACCAAAGAGATCAATCGGGTTGTCTATGATATCTCCTCCAAGCCCCCCTCCACCATCGAGTGGGAATAAACCCCTCTTTACGCTAAGTTGACGCAAGTCCCCACTCTTTTTTTACGATAAGACTATGTGCGATCCCTCATAAGGGGGCGCTACAAGGAGGATCCATAATATGACACCGCCTGTTAAACCAGTTTCTGTCCCCGCGTCTTCCAGCCGTCCAGAAAATATCCGCCCTTTTCCAGATGGATCGAAACTATTAACCATAACAATTCCGCCGGGAGCCGATGATAAAGCAAAAGAACAGATCTTGACCAATGTTACCTCCCGTTATCCGAACGCCAGTGTTTGGGTTGCCGGTGAGGTCAACGGCAAAATGCTCATTACGGTTACGCCGGTAAATGTCGAAAATTCCAAAGCGAATAAAACGGCGGGCGACATTATCCGCAATAACTCCCCTGAAGTTAAAGCGCAAAGGGAAGCCGCTATTAAGGAATTAAGAGACAGCGTTGCAAGTTTTGGGATGATCGGTTTGCTTAGTGAACCAGGCAGCGGCCAGCCTGATCCGACCGCCGCGGCGCACTCGACCGGTTCCGGCGTTAGAACGCTTGGGGGCGGGAATCCTGATGATCCGGCCGTCAAAGCCGCTTTAAACCGCGGACGGTTGTCTGACCGAACAGCGGCCCCCGATCCAACTGCCGCCGCTATTGATCTCCATGGCCTGCAATTAAGCCATGCGGATTTTAATTTTACATCCGGTCCGGCCGGCATTATTCCGCTGGGTCATCCGGTCCGCACCTATGACGGCGGTAACGGGGAAGTTGAAGCTAAACCAACCGGTCCTCAACCAGGGTATGTTCCTCCCTCTACCAGAGAGTCGCATGGAGGAATAATTCCGCAGAAATAAGCGCAAATCGTTTGAAATATTAAGACGGACCCTCCGATAGTAGAATATCGGAGGGTTCGTCTTTTATGGGGTTATCAATTTCCTTACTTGGCCAAGTCTCGCTGGCTGGCGCTTGCTCCGCCAGGGTCAATTCCGATCCGGCGCAAGTCCTTCAGCGATCGCTTAGGACCATTAATCCGCAACTTATCTCTTTTGGCGAGCTTCATTGGGATTGCGCCTCCAATTCCAGTCCAACCTTAAAGATGTTCGCCGTCGATCTGTTGCCTATCCTGGCTAATTATGGGGTTACCGATCTAGTCCTTGAACATTTGACCCAAGACCAGGCTGTTGAAGATGAGCTTAACCTCTTTTATTCAACCCCCGGTTTAATGATCAACGCAAATACCACCCCCCGGCTTTTCTCTTTCTGCCGACTCTGTAGTTTTAGCGGCTTGCAGGATCTTTTGAACAAGGCAAAAATGTTGGGGATCAGGGTCCATGCCGGCGGTCCGTCGACCAGTGACCTTAATCGATCGGATATTATCGCGGAAGGAAAATCTGCCGGTTTAAGGCCGTTGACCGTCCGCCTTTACGGCGATCGGCTTGATGATAAAGTCGCTCCTTTGATTGCTAAGGGGCGAAAGGTTGCGACTTACAGCGGGATCCGGCATAATGATGTCGACCGGACCACTGCCCAAGGAAGCCTCGGCCGGAAATACGACCGGCTGCTTAACCACCGCTACCTGGAAATCGATCTTATCGACCGGAACCGTTTGCAAAACCTGCTCTCGAATTTACCGCCGGCGGTCGCGGATTACTTATTTCGTCTGCGTCAGTACCAATCAAGCGCTAACCCAACCTTCAATAGCTGTAATCGCCGGCTTTATAACCAATACTTCCTGGTAACGAACTGAACCGCGGAATTAATTCCGCGGTTAAATCTATTTTTTCCCTCTCGCCTTCTTATGTTCCTCGAAGTTTTTAGTGAATTTGTGGCTCCCATCCGGTTGGGCGACGAAGAATAAATAATCGGTTTTGGCCGGAAAGAGGACCGCTTTGACCGATTCCAGTCCGGGGTTGCAGATCGGTCCCGGCGGCAACCCTTTCCTCTTATAAGTATTATAGGGAGAATCAACGTTCAACTGGTTGAAAAAGACTTTTTTCGACGGGTTCTCCAGCGCGTATTTGACGGTCGGGTCGGCCGCCAGCGGCATGCCGATCTTCAGGCGGTTGTAAAAGACCGAGGCGATGATCGGCCGCTCTTGGGGGGCCTTCGCTTCTTTTTCGACGATCGAGGCCAGGGTCATCACTTCATGAAGAGAGAGCTTGGTGGCCGATTTGTTTTTGTTCCAGAAAGTGAGGACGACCTCCTCATAGCGGCGGAGCATCGTTTCCACGACCTGGTCGAGGCCGGCGTCGGGGAAAAAGTCATACGTGTCGGGGAAAAGGTAGCCCTCCAGCGATTCACTGGAGATATAGCGGAAGAATTTATAATGGTTGGCCCGCCGCTCGGCGGTAATCCCTTCATTGACCAGGTTTTGAAATTGACGCCAATGCAGGTACCGGGCTTTCTTCAAGATTTCTCCCATTTTATAGATCGAAGTCCCTTCCGGAAAGACGACCCGGATCTGTTTTGGCGGCACGGTTTCATTATTGACCAGCTTGATAACTATTTCCGGCAGGAACATTGACGGCGAGAGGAGATAATCACCCGCTTTGATCTTGTCCTGAAGTCCTATCCCCCGGAGCAGGATCAGAAAATTGCTCCGCGGCGGCAAGAGCTCTTTTTGGGCGAGGATAATTTTGATCTGTTTGGCCGAACTTCCCGGAGGAATTGTGACCAGCCTTTCCCGATGATCGAAAGGGTTCGCCGGCTGCAAGAGCAGGACAAAACCGAGGATCAAACAAGTAATGATCGTTAGGATTAGATTGTCTTTCATCAATATTTATTTTTTTAAGCTGTCCAGATAACTTTGCAGGATCCCGGCCGCGGCGCTTTTATCGATAACTTTTTTCCGATCAGCCCGGGAAACCCCGGCGCTGATCAGAAATTTGGTCGCGGCGGCGGTCGTCATTCGTTCGTCCCAGAGGGTTATTTTAAGCTGAAAGCGGTCTTTAAGCAACCCGGCAAATTCCTGCGCTTTTTGCGCGGCGGGGCCAATCTCCCCTTTCAAAGTTTTCGGCAGGCCGATCAGCAGTTCGCTGACGTTGCCGTAGTCGGCGATCAGTTTGGCGATCGCCTCCAGGTCAAGCTCAATGGAGCGGCGAACGATCGCGGTCACCGGTTGGGCGGTTAAGCCGAGCAGGTCGGAAACGGCGATCCCGATCCGTTTTTCACCGAAGTCGAAGGCCATGATCCGGTTCATGAGGCGAGATACTCGCTGACTTTGGCCAAAGCTTCGGGGATCTTCCCAGCCTCTTTTCCCCCCCCTTCCGCCTTGGTCTCTTTGCCGCCGCCTTTACCGCCAATCACGGAAGCAAAGACTTCAGCAATCTTCTTGGCGGATAACCCCTGGCTGACCAGGTCGGGAGTGACGGCGATCAGGTAGATCAGCTTGCCGTTGTTGGCCGAAGCGAGCAGGATCACTACCGATTTGAGCGTGTTCTGGAGCGAATCGGCGAACAAACGCAGGGTCTCCATGGAATAATCCTGGAACTCTTTAAGCACAACCTTGTGTCCCTTAATTTCAACGGCGGCCGCGGCCAGCGTCACCGATTCCTGTCCGGCTTTTTGTTCTTCCAGCGCTTTGATCTCTTTTTCGATCTTCAAGATCCGCTCTTTGATCCAGTCGACCCGGCCGGCCAGGTGGTAGAGGAATTGATCGACGGCTTTTAGCTCCTGGCAGTCGACCGCTTTTCCCAGCCGCTCCAGTTCGGTCGGCTCGATCTCAAAGATGTTTGATTCCATCGCCTCATGCCCGCCTAAAGCGACTTTCTTATGCTGGAGCGCCCGGTATTTTTCGACCAGGGCATCGACTTCGCTGTACATCGCCTTGGCTTTGAAAACGATAAAGATCTTGGCCGCTTGCCCGGCGATCGCTTCGATCCGGCGGACCCCGGAACCGAGCGCCCCTTCGGAAACAATTTTAAAGAAAAGGATGTCGCCGGTCGAAGAGAGGTGGGTCCCGCCGCAGAGTTCCAGGCTGTAGTTGCCGATCTTGAGGACTCGGACTACATCCCCGTATTTCTCGCCGAACAAAGCCATCGCTCCCAGGGCGACCGCTTCTTTGTAATTTTTCTTTAAGACCTCGACCTTGAGCTTTTCTTTGATCTTTTGGTTGACGAGCTGTTCGACTTTAATCCGCTCGTCGTCGGTCAGCGCTTTGAAGTGGGAAAAGTCAAAACGGAGCTTGTCCGGTCCGACGTAAGAGCCGGCCTGTTTGACATGCTCCCCCAGGACCTCGCGCAGGGCTTTGTGCAGTAAATGAGTGGCGGTGTGGTGCGTCGCGGTCGCCAGACGTTTGGAAATATCGATCCGGGCTTTGACCCTGGCATGCTCTTTTAATCCTTTGAGATCATCGACCAGGTGAAGAATAACTTTTTGCGGGGTGACGATCGCTCCCCTGACCAACAGTTCTTTGCCGTCGAAAGTAAGGACCCCGGCGTCGCCGACCTGTCCGCCGCTTTCGCCGTAGAACGGGGTCTTTTCCAGCACGACCAGTTTTTGGTCGGGAAAGACCGCCGCGACTTTGCTCTCCTCTTCGTTTTTCTCGTAGCCGACGAATTGGGTCGGCTTCAGATGGCTAAGGTCCAGCGAATTAAGGTCGATCTTCTTGTCGCTACCCAGGCCGCTTTTACGGGCCCGCTCCTTTTGGGCGGTCATCTCTTTTTCAAAACCGGCCAGGTCGACGGCCAGCTTTTTCTCCGCCGCCAGCTCGACTGTCAGGTCGATCGGAAAACCATAGGTGTCGTGAAGTTTGAAGGCGTCCGCTCCGGCCAGTTGGCCGCCGGCCGGTAGTTTACCGGTCAACTCTTCAAACCAAATAAGCCCGGAACTTAAAGTGGTAAAAAAATTGTCTTCTTCTTCCTTTATTATCTCCATGATCGTCGTTTCTTTTTCTTTGAGGACCGGATAGATCTCTCCCAGGCTGGCGATCACTTCCCCGGCCAATCCGGTCAGGAAAGAATGTTCGATCCCGATCCGCTTGCCGTGGCTGACCGCCCGGCGGATCAACCGGCGGAGGATATAGCCCCGGCCGACATTGGACGGATAGACGCCGTCAGCGATCAAATTGGTGACCGCTCTGGCGTGATCGGCAATGATCCGTTTGGAGATCGGCGCCGCGGCCGCATCGGCCAGCCCTTCGATCCGTTTGATCAAGGGGATAAAAAGATCGGTCTCGAAATTATCGTCCGTTCCCTGCAGGACCGAAGCGATCCGCTCCAGGCCCATCCCGGTATCGATCCCCCGGTTCTTTAAGGGGATCAGTTCCCCTTTTTCGTTCCGGTTGTACTGGATAAAAACCAGGTTCCAAATCTCCAAAAAGCGGTCGCAGTCGCAGCCGGGAGCGCAAGCTTCCTTGCCGCACCCCTTCTCCGGGCCGAGGTCGTAATAGATCTCGGAACAGGGGCCGCACGGCCCCGTCGGTCCGGCCGCCCAGAAATTATTGTCTTCACCGAGGCGGTGGATGATCGATTCCGGCAAGCCGATGCCGTGGCGCCAGATCTCGAACGCTTCGTCGTCTTTCTCGAAGATCGCGATCCGGAGCCGGGTGATCGGGATCTGGAATTCCTTGGTCAGCAGTTCCCAGGCGAACTGGATCGCTTCCTTCTTGAAATAATCGCCGAACGAAAAATTGCCGAGCATTTCAAAAAAGGTGTGGTGGCGCGGGGTCTTGCCGACCCGGTCGATATCGAGGGTCCGGATGCATTTTTGGACCGTTGCCGCCCGCGGATATTTGGCTTTTTCATGGCCGAGAAAGATCGGTTTGAACTGGAGCATGCCGGCCAGGGTCAGTAAAACCGTCGGGTCGGTCGGCAGAAGCGATGAGCCCGGCAGGACATGGTGTCCCCGGCTTTCAAAGAACTTCAGGTATTTTTCTCTAATTTCCGAGCTTTTCATCAACGATACTCCTTATCTTTGCCTGGACCTTTTCGATCGGCAGGTTTTCAAACGCGAATAATTTTACCCGTTCCGGGTCGCTGGCCGCGATCTCCAGATATTTGGCCCGGACCCGGTCGTGGAAAGGCGGCCCTTCCCGCTCGAACCGGTCGGCCGCCCCTTTGCTCTTGGCCCGTTCCAGGCCGACTGCCGGCGGGATATCAAGGAGAAAAGTCAGGTCCGGGACCGCGCCCTGGGTTGTTTCCATGTTCATGAAGCGGATCAGGTCTTCCGGCAAGCCCCGGCCGCCGAGCTGGTAAGCGATGGTCGAATCGATATAGCGGTCGCAGATCACGATCTTATTTTCTTTAAGCGCCGGCAAAACGACCGTGCCGACATGCTGGGCCCGGTCGGCAAAGAAGAGGCTGGCCTCGGCCAGCTGGTTGATCGGACCGCTCTTTTCCAGCAATAAGTCCCTGATCTTTTGGCCAAGCTCGGTCCCGCCCGGTTCCCGGGTCGAAATGATCGAATAACCTTTCTCTTCGAGGTAGTTCTTTAAAAGTTTGGAATGGGTCGACTTGCCGCACCCTTCCGGTCCCTCAAAAGTGATGAACATTAATTATTCCTCGCGGCCAGACTGAATCCGAGCAGAAATTCCCGCCTGATCGAACGATAGGTCACTTCTAAATTATAACAATGAAATTTAAAAAATAAAGTGTAATCCAGGTCTTCGGCCGTCCAGTTATCGAGAAAATAAGAACCGGCAACCCGGGCGGCGATCCGGTCAAGATCAAAGGTGAGACTTGCTCGCCCCCTATCGGCCGGTCGGAAACGATAGCGCTCGTAATTAAAGGGACTGGTCCCGTTAACGTATAAATAATGGGCGTAGCCCGCTTCCACTTCGACCAGCGGATTGATCTTTTTAATTATCTCAAGGCCAAAGGCCGGTTTTTCCCATTTTGTTCCGTCGGCGTAGTAGTTCCCTTCGAAATTGAGGGCTGGGATAATGAATCCGATCGGGCTCTCGGTAAAATCGCCGAACAGTTTCAGGTTGATCCCGTTCCGGCCAAGCCGCTGATTGTTCTCTTCGTCGATAACCCCGGTTGTCAGATCGAGGTCGATTTTCGCTTCTTGCCTGAAAATTTCCTGGCTTCGGGAAAAGAAGCGGACGTTCGGCAGAAAACTGACCCGTTGGTAATTAACTCGTTCACGATGGGAAACGGTCGTTTCCAAAGAATAACGATAGTCAACCGGCTGGCTGAAAAGAACAAAGCTTTTGCGGGGGACGACCTCACCGAATGAAAATGTATGCGTGATCCCGCCCGACTCGCCGTCCAAGCCGCTGCTTCCCAGGCGTAAATTTCCCTTGTTGGCGTCGTTAATCATGTAATTAACGTTCAAGCCGAGCAGGAGCCCTTTACGTTCGGCGTAGCCAAGCGAATAAGTGCCGGAAAAGTTCCTGTTCAGGTGCCAGGCCAGAGTTTCATTAAGGTAAGAACCATCTTCGCCGTTGGACCCGACCTGCGGGAAAGGAGGCAAGTTCCGGTTCCCCTTTTCCTGCGCGCTTAGATCGTAAATATAGGTCGGCATCGGCACGATCGGAATATTCGCCAGCCAGAAGTAACCCCAGTAAGCGACCAGCCATTTGCTGCGAGGGTAAAACAGGATTTCCCCGGCGGTGACGTGATAATGAGGAAATTGAAAGTCGCAAGTGGTAAAGGAAGCGCTGCGCAAGTCAAAAGTATCGGGGTTGAAGGACATTTCACTTCCGGTCAGGTCAACTTCCTGAAAGTTGAATTTTATCTCTTTGGCCTTCCCGGCTTTGCTTTTAAGCTCGTAAGCGAGAGAGCGGCCTTCGATGCTGATCCCTTCATATTGGAAATAAAATCCGTCGTCGGCGTCGATTGCCTCCCGGCTCGCCCAATAAAAAAGCTTCCCCGCCCGAACATAAGTATCTTGATAAAAGACTTCGACCGACCCCTGCATGGCCACCGTTTCCGCGGAGACATCGTATAAAAGCCGATTGCCGGTTATCCTGATGTCCTTATAGCTGACCTCGACCGAACCGCTGGCTTCCACTTTTTGCTGTTCCTTGGCGTAAGAAATGTTATCGGCGTCGACGATGAACTCATTTTGGAGGGCGATTGCCGGACAAATTAAAAATGACAAATTAAAAATGACAAATGAAGGAAGAATCGTTATCAGTAACCGTAGGCTAAACGACTCGACTGAGCTCGTCGAAGTCGCCTCGGTTACTGAAACTAGGAAACCGCGACGTTTAGTCGCGTGTTTCCTGGAAAAAGCAAAAAGATCCTTCACTAAGCAACTTCCTCGTATCTTGATTCTTTGCTGGCGAATTTGGCGATCTCTTTGCGGAAGACCAGTTCGATCTGGCCGACGGGACCATTTCGCTGTTTGGCGATGATGATCTCGGCGACATTCCCCCGCTCCGATTGCGGATTGTAATAATCGTCGCGATGGATGAACATGACCAGATCGGCCGTTTGTTCGATTTCCCCCGATTCGCGCAGGTCGGACAAACGCGGGATCCGGTCGGGCCGCTGTTCCACGGCGCGGGAGAGCTGGGAAAGCGCGACGACCGGGCATTCCAATTCGCGGGCCATGACCTTGAGCGACCGGGCGATCTCGGAAATTTCCTGGACCCGGTTCTCAACGCGGGACTTGTTCCCCCGCATCAGTTGGAGGTAATCAATGATGATCAGGCCGAGTCCCCGCTCCAGTTTCAGGCGGCGGGCCTTGGCCCGGATCTCGGTGGAGCTCATGGAGGCGCTGTCGTCGATGAAGATCGGCGCTTCGGAGAGCCTGCCCAAGGCCCGGGTCAGTTTTTTCCAGCCGGTGTCAGAAAGGGTCGCGGTCTTAAGTTTTTGCTGTTCGATCTCCGCTTCGGCGCAGAGCATTCTTTGGGCCAGCGATTCCTTGCTCATTTCCAGCGAGAAGATCGCCACCGGGATCTTGCTCCGGATGGCAACGTCCTGGGCGATATTCAGGGCGAACGCGGTCTTACCGACCGACGGCCGGGCGGCGATGATGATTAATTCCGAATTTTGGAAACCGGCGGTCATATTATCTAGATCGGCGTAACCGGTCGGGACCCCGGTGATCGATTGGTTCTTACCGTAAAGGCTGTCGATCTTATCGAGGACGTTCTTGATGACCGCGTCGATCTTGTGAAAGCCTTCGCGCGAATGGCGCATGGCGATGTCGAAGATCATCTTTTCGGCGTTATCGAGGACGTCGTCAATATGATGAGGGTCGGAAAAAGCGTCGGCCACCATGTTGGTCCCCGATTCGATCAGCCGGCGGAGGATGTATTTCTCTTCGACGATCTTCGAGTAATGGTCGATATTGGCGGCGGTCGGGACAGAATTGATCAGGTCGGCAATGTAGATCGAGCCGCCGACCGCGTCGAGCTTGCCCGATTTGCGCAGGGTCTCGGTCACGGTCACCAGATCGACCGGCTCCCCTTTGTCGAAGAGGATCAGGATCGCTTCAAAAATATAACGGTGAGCGTCGCGGTAAAAACTGTCGGGGGTCAAAGATTCCGCCGCGCGAAAAACGGCGTTCTTATCGAGCAGCATGGAGCCAAGCACGGATTGCTCGGCGGTTAAGTTCTGTGGGGGTATTCGTTCCTCTGCCATAACCCCGTAATTTTAGCACAGGAGGGGGAGCGATGCTAGGCTACGGGGGCAAGCTTACAGCTTTAAACTCCCCAGGTCTTACGATTTTAATTAGTGTATAATTCTGGCATGGACAGGTATTTCTCGGTCTCAATGGAAAAAGAAACCGCGCTCAAACAACGTTTGGCCCAGTTGGGCATCAACGAGGCGGACGTTGAAGAGCGTTTCATTCGTTCCGGCGGCCCGGGCGGGCAGAACGTCAATAAAGTTTCCAGCGGGGTTTACCTGAAACACCAGCCGACCGGGATCGAAGTTAAGATGACCCAGGAACGATCGCAATCCATGAACCGCTACCGGGCTTGGAAACTCCTGGCCGATAAAGTCGAGGAAAAGATCCTTGGCCTGAAAAGCGCTCGTCAACAGGCGATCGAAAAGATCCGGCGGCAAAAAAGAAAGCGCTCCCGGCGGGCCAAAGAAAAAATGCTTGAGATTAAGAAAATGACCGGTCAGAAAAAGAAGACTCGTAAAATCGATTTTAAAGAATTCTTTTAACCGCGCACTTCAGTGCGCGGTATTGAGTCCGCTACGTCGGCGCGAGCACGCTGGACTTATTCAGTGCGCGGGCTTACCGCGGTTAATTATTGGACAGTTTGATTCCGAACGGCGGCGGTTCCGGCCCCTCTTTGATCTTACCGACTTTTGTTTCGTACATCTTAATATTTTCTTCAAGCGCTTTAAGCAGGCGCCGGGCATGGGCGGGTGACATTATCACTCTCGCGTTAACCTGTCCTTTTGGCGGGTGAGCAAAAATAAAATCAAAAATAAACTCGTTCTCGTTATGGGCGATCACCGCAATGTTACTGTAAGTCCCTCCGGCAATTTGGTCATTAATAGCAATCTGAATTTCTTTGTCTGTCATATTTACCACCTCGTGCTTATTTTAACATACCTCCAATAACGATGGTTGAAAAATAGCGATTTTTTTACATTTTTGTAACCTGCGAATAAACTTCGCGGTTACAAAAATATCAATAATAATAGCAAATATGTTTCTGGAAACCGCGACGATATTGTCGCTGGTTTCCAGAATAAGCGCTTTAACAAACATCTTTGATCTCGACCAAACCGTTCCTAAACGGCGCGATAACCCGATCAAGGATCCCGTTGATCTCGGCGATCAGGACCCCGTAATTGGTAATCGGCACCCCCTGCCGCTTCGCCCGGTCGATCCGGTTGAGCATCTCCCGCCGGTTGATCATACAGCCGCCGCAAGAGATCACTAATTTATATGGCGACAGGTCATCAGGAAAATCACCCCCCGCGACCGTTTCAAACTGCAGGCTTTTCCCGGTGTACTCTTGCAACCACTTCGGGATCTTGACCCGGCCGATATCGACCGGTTGAACATGGTGAGTGCAGGCTTCGGCGACTAAAACCCGGTCGCCGTCTTGCAGTTTTTTCAGCGCCGCCGCTCCGGCCAGATAAGCGTTCAGGTCTCCCCGGTGGCGGGCAAAGACAATGGAAAAAGAGGTCAGCGGCACGCTAACCGGCACAACTTTGCTCACAAACGAGAAAGCCTGCGAATCGGTTACGACCAGATCGGGTTGTTTCTTTAGGGAATCGAGGACTGCTTCCAGTTCCGTATCTTTGGTCATATAACCGGACGCGTCGGCATCCATCACATCGCGCAAGACCTGGACTTCAGGGAGGATCAAACGCCCCTGCGGCATGGAAACGTCGATCGGACAAACCAGGACCACAACTTGTTTTGGCTTAACAATATCGCGAACCAATGGAACCGGCGACCAGTTGGCCGGCGCGACCGCCATGATCTTCTCTTTCAACTCCTCGATCCCCGCTTTGGTCACGGAACTGACCTTAAGGACCGGCAGAGCGTTTAGATCATTTAAGACCGTTGGCTCGAGCGGCAGATCGCTTTTATTGATCACTACGATAAAGGGGAGCTTTTTCTCCCGGAAAGTTCTAAGCAAACCGGTTTCATATTCGCTTAATCGGCTTCCCGGTTCAACGACCAGGATAGCGAGATCGGTTTTTTGTAAAACTTTCAGGGTTTTCTTGACCCGTTCTTCTCCCAGCGCGCCGACGTCATCGAT
Organism: Candidatus Margulisiibacteriota bacterium; assembly: GCA_041661965.1. NCBI lineage: Bacteria > Bacillati > Candidatus Margulisiibacteriota > Candidatus Margulisiibacteriota bacterium. Next base: position 508,990 of record JBAZTH010000003.1, on the reverse strand, counting down.
CCCGGCGGTATCGATCAAAAGACAAGGCCCAAGCGGCAGGATCTCCATCGCTTTGGAAACCGGGTCGGTCGTCGTTCCGGCGACGTCGGAAACGATCGCCAGTTTTTGGTTGGTCAGAGCGTTGATCAAGCTCGACTTGCCGGTGTTGCGCCGGCCAAAGATCCCGATGTGCAAGCGGCCGCTGGCCGGTGTTTTATACATTTCTGTTTCCCCTGGAAAAATCTAAAGTTCGACCGACTAGCGCGACCTTTTTCTCCATACAGCCGACGCATTCCCCCCGCTGTTCGTTGACACAGCGACGGTTTGGGTAGAGGTCGTAAAGGTTTTTGTAACCGTTAGCGGTAAAGTTTGGCATCAGAACATTCGCCCCCGCTTTTAAAGCGTCAAGCCGGTAATCTTTTCCCAGGCTTCCCAACGCGGTCGTTCCCGGAAGATTGGTATTTTTAGTTTCAAGACGGGTCAGAGCGATTGCCCTGATGGTCAGCTCCGGATCACCGGCCGGTTGTCCGGCCAAAGAAGTCTCCGGATGAGGAATAAACGGACCGATCCCGATCATGTCGAAATTCTCGTCACGGAAATATTCGATATCATGGGCGATATCGGCCAGGGTCTGGCCGGGGAGCCCGATGATCATCCCCGATCCGGTTTGATAACCAAGTTCTTTGAGCTCCCGCAGACAGCGGAGCCGGTTCTCCAAGCTCATCCCGGGATGGATCTTTTCGTATAACGCCGGGTTGGTCGTCTCGATCTTCAAAAGATAGCGATCGGCCCCCGCTTTTTTCCATAATTCATAATCGGCACGCGGCCGCTCGCCAACCGACAAAGTGATCGCCATATCAAAACGGGTAGTGATCAAAGAGATGATCTCGGCCAGCCATTTCGGGTCAAGGGCCGGATCTTCACCCGATTGCAAGACCACGGTCTTGATCTGGTGGGCGGCGACTTCGGCGACGCTCTCAATAATCTCTTCGCGGGTCATCCGGAAGCGTTTGAGTCCGGCGTTAGCGTGTTGAAGGCCGCAGTATTGGCAGGTTTTATCGCAATAGTTGGAGAACTCGACGATCCCGCGGAGCAAGACCCCCTCCCCCATGTATTGGCGGCGGACCGCGTCGGCCCGCCGAAAGAGTTCGTCCTGATCGCCGGGTGATAACCAGTAGATCAGTTCAGACGTATTCATCACGGACCCCATCCTCGATCGAAGCGAAGAACTTAGACAGCTTGGAGCAGTCCGATTCGTCGAGGTTGTCCTTGATCCGGTCGATCAGCTTGTAACCGTCCTGGCGGACCCTGGTCGAGGCAAAGTCATCAAGATACTCCTTCAGAGTGATCAGGGCGTTAAGACTGCACTTCCCTTTGATCGTCCCCGGTTTGGCCAGGTTCATGAACGCTTCCCCTGTCCGGTCGCTCCGGTAACAGGCGGCGCAAAAGCTGGGAATAAAACCCCGGTCAAGAAGCGAAGCGATCACTTCGTCCAGGCTCCGGTGGTCATTGAGGACAAATTGGGCGTTGGGGTCCTTTTCGCCGTAACCGCCTGGCGCGGTCTTTGATTCAGCGCTGACCTGGGAAATGCCAAGATTGAACAACTCGTCCCGCATTTCCGCCGTTTCTCTGGTCGATAAAATAAGCCCGGTGTATGGGACCGCCAGCCGCAGAACGGCAACCACTTTTTTGAATTGCTCGTCGGTCAGCGGATGCGGAACATGGGTTGAAAGGTCGGAGCCGAGCGCCGGTTCGATTCTGGGGACCGAGATCGTGTGCGGTCCGACGTTAAATTTCTTTTCCAAATGCTCGATGTGGGAAAGCAAAGCCAGCGTTTCAAATTTATAATCGTACAAGCCGTAAAGGACGCCGATCCCGACGTCGTCGATCCCGGCGGTCATCGCCCGGTCAACAGAGTCGATCCGGTTGTCCGGGTCGCTCTTCGGACCAAAAGGATGGACAAGGCGGTAAGTCTCTTCGTGATAGGTTTCCTGGAAAATCTGAAAAGTCCCGATCCCCGCCTCTTTCAACCGGCGGAACTCGTCAACTTCCAGCGGCGCGCAGTTGATGTTGACCCGCCGGATCTTGTGCGGCCCGACCTTAACGTCATAGATCGCTTTGACCGCTTCGACGTAATAATCGATCGGTTTCCGGCCGGCCGGCGCCGATTCACCGGCAACCAGCAGGATCCGTTTGTGCCCTTTGCTAAGCAGGATTGCGACCTCTTCTTTGATCTCCGCCGCGGTCAAAGCTTTGCGGACCAGCTGCTTATTATCCGCTTTAAAAGCGCAGTACAAACAACCGTTAGCGCAGATGTTACTAATATAGAGCGGCGCAAAAAGAACTACTCTTTTGCCATAGATCCGATCTTTAACTTCGGCCGCCGCCCGGTAAATCTTGGCCAGTAACTCTGGATCTTCGACCGATAGCAGCGCGGCGGTCTCCTTGAGAGAGAGCCGTTCCAGTTTCAACGACTTATTGATGATCGCTTCGATCCCGGCGGCGGGAACGCTTTTCGCTTCCGCCAGTAAACCGTTGATCGATGGCTCATCAATATATTTCATTTTGGCTGCGCCGCCTTCCGGTAGTTTTTAATGATCTCGGCCACTTTTTTCGCGGTCAGATCGCCGTAGATCTTATCGTCGATCATGATGACCGGAGCCAGGCCGCAAGCTCCGAGACACCGCGCTTCCTGGAGGGTGAACAGTTTATCTTCGGTCGTGCCGCCGACGTTAATCTTTAATTCGTCTTTCAGTTTTTTGAGAATGTCGTCAGCTCCTTTGACGTAACAAGCGGTCCCCAGGCAAACGGAAATGACGTGTTTTCCCTTCGGTTTCAGGCTGAAGAAATGGTAGAAGGTCGCGACTCCCCAGATGTGGGCGGTCGGGATGTTCATCTCTTCGGAAACGACGTTCATCACTTCGACCGGGAGATAGCCGAAAAGTTCCTGCGCTTTGTGCAAAACGGCGATCAGGTAAGATTCGGGATTTTCTTTTCCCCTAGTTTCAGCGATATATTTTTTTAGGACGCTGGTTTTTTCTGTCATATTTCTTCTCCTTAGACCGCCTTGATCTTGTCCGGCACGATGCCGTGCGGTTTCTTGGGGGCGTAATGCGTGTGGAGCAGGTGATGAGATTTTTCGCTCAACGGCGCGCCCAGATATTCCTTGTAGAGCTTGAGGACATCGGGGTTCTCGTGGCTCCGGCGGATCGCCTTGTTCTTGTCGATCCCGTAAAGCGCCTGCGCCCGTTTTTGCAGCAGCTTCTCATCCAGCGGAATAGTGTTGTAACCGGCATACGGCTGGCCGCCGCCGCCGATACAACCGCCGGGACACCCCATGATCTCGATAAAGTGATAGCGTTCGGGATCTTTGCGGACCGTCTGCAGTAGTTCGTGGGCGTTCCCCAGACCATGCGCGACGGCGTAGCGGACCTCTTTCCCTTTCATCACGACCGACCCTTCTTTGATCCCCTGCATGCCGCGGGCCGGGGCAATATCGACCGACTCCAGTTTCTCATTCGTATACAATTCATAAGCGGTCCGCAGCGCCGCTTCCATTACGCCGCCGGTCGCGCCGAAGATCGCTCCGGCTCCTGTTGAGGCCCCCATCGGTTCGTCAAATTCCTCACCTTTGATATTAACAAAATCAATACCGGCCGATTTGATCATCCAGGCCGCTTCACGGGTCGTGATCACGTAATCGACCGCCGACATCCCCTCGACCAGCAGTTCCGGCCGGGAGGCTTCATATTTCTTGGCGGTACAACACATGATCGCCACGCTCAAGATCTTTTTTGGATCAAGCTTGTTCTTTTCGGCAAAATAGGTCTTGATCAGCGCCCCCATCATCGACATCGGGGATTTAGCGGTCGAGATGTTGTCGATCAGGTCGGGATAAAATTGCTCCATCGCTTTCATCCAGGCGCTGGAACAAGAAGTGATCATGGGAAGCTTCCCTTTCCCCTGCAGGCGCTGCAAAAGCTCCGATCCTTCTTCCATGATCGTCAGGTCGGCCGAGAACTGGGTGTCAAAAACGTAATCAAAACCGAGGCGGCGGAGCGCGGCGGTGGTCTCTTTTTCCATCGCCCGGCCCGCTTCCAACCCGAAGGCTTCGCCGATCGCCGCCCGCACCGACGGCGCGATCTGGGCGATCTTGACGTAGCTGGGATCGTTTATTTTCCTGGAAACTTCGGTCGTCTGCTGTTTCTCCAGGAAAGCGGCGGTCGGACAAACGTTGATGCATTGCCCGCAGGTGGTGCAGACCGATTCCTTGAACGGCAGATCGTAAGCCGGCTGAACGACGGTTTTAAAGCCGCGGTGGGCGTGGCCCAGGGCGTTGACCTTCTGGATCTCGGAACAGACCCGGACACAGCGGCCGCAAAGGATGCACTTGTCGGGATTGCGAACGACCGAGGTCGAAGACAAGTCCTTTTCATAATGTTTTTTCTCCCCTTCAAAATGCCGTTTGCGGATCCCCATCGAATAGGCCAGCCGCTGCAGTTCGCAGTTGCTGTCCCGTTCGCAGGTGTGGCAATCTTCCGGGTGGTTATCGAGGATCAGTTCCACGATGTCGCGGCGGGCCATCCGCAAAGCTTCGGTGCTGGTGTGGATCTTCATCCCGTCAGCGACCGGATAAGCGCAGGAAGCGATGTAATTGCGCATCCCCTCGACTTCGACGATACAGACCCGGCAGGCCCCTTCGATCGAGAGCTTGGGATGGTAGCAAAGCCGGGGAATCCGAAACCCGACTTTGTCGGCCGCCTGCATGATCGTCTGGCCGTCTTCGACTTCATAGGGCCGATTGTTGATATGAATGGTTATTTTGCTCATGTTATCCTCTCTTTATTGCCTTGAATTTACAGGTTTTGTAACAGATCCCGCATTTAATGCATTTTTTCTGGTCGATCTTATGGAGATGTTTCGGCTCGCCGGCGATCGCCTGGGTCGGGCAAACCCTGGCGCAGGCGGTACAGCCGGTGCAATTGTCCTGGATCTCGTAAGTGATGAGCGACATACAGACCCCGGCGCGGCATTTCTTTTCGTTGATATGTTCGACGTATTCTTCGCGGAAGTTTTTGAGGGTGCTCAAGACCGGGTTCGGGGCCGACTGTCCCAGCCCGCAAAGCGAGGCTTTCTTGATCATGTTCCCCAACCGTTCCAGCTTTTCGATGTCCCCCTCTTTTCCCTTCCCTTCGGTGATGCGGGTTAAGATCTCGAGCATCCGTTTGGTCCCTTCGCGGCACGGGGTGCACTTGCCGCACGATTCATCCTGGGTAAATTCCAAAAAGAATTTGGCCAGATTGACCATGCAGGAATCTTCATCGATAACGATCATCCCGCCGGAACCCATGATCGAACCGGCCGCGGCCAGCGATTCATAATCGATCTCGGTATCGAGATAGTTGGCCGGGAGACAACCGCCGGACGGCCCGCCGGTCTGGATCGCCTTGAACTTCTTCCCACCCGGGATCCCGCCGCCGATATCGTCGATGATCTGGCGGAGGGTCGTCCCCATCGGAACTTCGACCAGCCCGGTGTTTTTGATCTTGCCGGCCAGCGCGAAGACCTTGGTCCCTTTGCTCTTGGCGGTCCCGATCGAGCTGAACCAGTCGGCGCCGTCAAGGATAATGACCGGGATGTTGGCCCAGGTCTCGACGTTATTGATCAGGGTCGGTTTGTCGAACAAACCGCTGACCGACGGGAATGGCGGGCGGGGACGGGGCATCCCGCGGGCCCCTTCGATCGAGTGGATCAAGGCGGTCTCTTCGCCGCAGACAAAAGCGCCGGCGCCGAGGCGGATCTCAATGTCATAAGAAAAATTCGAGCCCAAAATATTTTTGCCCAGGAAGCCTTCGCGGCGGGAAACTTCGATCGCTTTTTCCAGCCGTTTGATAGCTAGCGGGTATTCCGCCCGGATATAAACGATCCCTTTGCCGGAACCGACGGCGTAGCCGCCGATGATCATCCCTTCGATCACGGTAAAAGGGTCCCCTTCGATCGTGCTCCGGTCCATAAAGGCCCCCGGATCGCCTTCATCGGCGTTACATATAACATAGCGTTCGTCCCCCGGCGCTTTAGCGGTCAATTCCCACTTGAGGCCGGTCGGGAAACCGGCGCCGCCGCGACCGCGCAGGCCGGACTTCTTGATCTCGGCGATCACGTCCGCCGGCTTCATTTCAGTAAGAACTTTGGCCAGCGCTTCGAACCCGCGAACGGAGAGATAATCATCGACGTTTTCCGGGTCGATGATTCCGCAATTGCGGAGCGTGATCCGCATTTGTTTGCTGAAAAAATTAACGTCACCGAAGATATGCTGCGACCGGTCATGTAAATGTTCTTTGGGATAGATCCTTTTCGCTGCCATGTTTTTCTCCTTAATTTTAGTTAATGACCACTTCTTTAACGATCTCGTCTTTCTTTAAATGCTGGTCGACGATCTTTTGGGCGACCTCTTTGGTAACTTTGCCGTATTTGACCGGAGCTTTCCCTTCTTCCACGACTTCAACCGTCGGTTCCAGGTTGCAGCGGCCGGCGCACCCTTTTTGGCTGATGTAAATATTGAGCCCTTTGTCTTTAGCTGCCTGGAAAACAGCCATTGCGTCTTTGGACCCGGCCGCGATCTCGCAGGTCGCCATGCCGACATAGACCCGCTTTTTGGTAAGATATCCTTTGCTCATGATCCGATCGATGGCTTCTTCTTTCTTTTTCTTGACGATCTCTAACGGTGTGACCATTTTATCCCCTTCCTTTTGAAGTTTTCTCTTGCGCGTTGACGAAATAGATGACGTTTTCCAGTTCCATCACCAGGTTAACGTTGCTGATCACCGTGTCATCTTTACCTTTTAAGCGGATCGGCGCGAAATTAAGGATCCCTTTCACGCCGTTATTGACCAGGATCTCCATGACCCGCGGCGCGGCGACATCCGGCACGGCAACGATCCCGATCCTGACTTTATTGTTTTTAATAAATGGTTCAAGCTCTTCCAGTGGATAGATCGGGATCCCGGTAGATTGCCGTTTGGCCGGATCAATATCGAACGCGGCCAGGATCTTGATGTTCTCTTTTTCAAAACCCTGGTAATTCATAAGGGCGCCGCCGATGTGGCCGGCGCCGATGATGATGACGTTTTGGGTGACATTTTTCCCCAGGATCCGGTTGAGGCTCTCGATCAGGTCGTCGATCACATACCCGCCCCGTTTATTGCCGGTCACCCCGAAGATCGAAAAATCTTTTCTAACCTGGGAAGGAGTCACATCAGCCGCATCAGCCAGATTATCGGAGAAAACTTTAACAAACCCAAGCGATTTTAAGCGGTACAAAGCGTTTTTATAACGCGAGAGGCGGACAATACAAGCTTTATTTGTGACCATTCCTGCCATCTGTTGCTCCTTACATCACATCTAATGTGATTATTATAACATATATGCAACAGAAGACAAGCGATATGTGATAAATATCACATTATTATCGGGGCAGAATAGTTCCTTTAGCCGGCAATTCGACAATATTTTCGCCTTCAATATACAAGTTACTGGCTCTATCCCGCCGTAAAAAGAAGCCCGATTGAGGATCGGCAATAAACCAAAGCCCGTCTATTTCAACCTCAACCCACGCTAGCCGCCGGCCGCTGACTTGTCCCCGCTTGAACCGCGAGTTATAGCCCAGTTCCTGATAAGCAAGCTGAAGCGCCGCCGCCTGATGCCGACCGCAGCCGGAATGAGCCTGAAGGAAATTACCGAGAGAATATTTTTCTCCTTTAAAACTTTCTTCCGCGCGCCGCCAGAAACTTTGCCAGCCGGTCTCCGTATCGTCCCATTCTTCATTAAAATATTCGTGAACCAGGGCAAAAAGCCGTTTTTGCGGAGAAACAATGGCCTTGGCCGGTTCCCCGCCAAAAAGACCGGTTATCTTTTGCCAAAACGTTCGTACCAAACTATTGTTCGGCACCATCGCCCTGGTCATTTCGGCCAGGAATTCTTCGGTCGCTTCATCGCGCCTGATAGCGATAACTTCCCGCGCGCCCTCGTTTTGCCCCGGAATATTGACGCCATAATCCAAGCGTTCCGGATTATTCGCGTTAATATAGTCAACCCCGTTCCGGGTCGTGAAACACGAGCAGACGATTGGTTTAAACGCCGGTTCTTTGGCTACCGCCCGGCTCTTTGTTTCGGAGCACGGCCTGGCGCCGCCTTCAACGACCAGCGCGGCGGCATCGTCAAATGAATCCGGAGTTTTACTGATATTATAGCCGACCAGATAGTTAGCGGCCGCCCGCGGTTCTTGCGCCGCTAAACCCCGCCGTCCTTCACGATCGAGCTTTGCCAGATCAATTACGCCGTCGGTCACCAGAATCAGATAGGCAATGTCTTGGAGCTTTACTTCAATAAAATTATAGGGCAAATAGTAATCGGGAGTTGTCGCTCCCCCGCCCAAATGCTTGGCCAGCGCAAAGTTATTGATCGGATTGGGATATTCTTTACCGTTCTTTTTTCTGTACTCCCGTTTAATAACGTTAGCGATGGTATCGTCTTCGGTTAATTGAAGACAAGCGCCATCAGGTTTTAGCTGATAGACCCGGCTATCTCCGACCGAAGCGCAATAACTAAGCTTGCCTTGCGTCAAGCTTCTTAAAACGATCACCGCGGTCGTCCCGCAATTATACCCCTGAGAATTTAGCACTTGAGCCACATATTCAAAGGCCTCCTCGACCAGCTCTCTCATCGCGTCCCGTTTAGCAAGGGGACTTTGTTTTGACAAGTCAGCGGCGGCCGAGTTAAGACGCAAAGTATTTTGCTGGAAATATTCGGCGAAATAATTGGCGGCATCTTCCGACGCTTTGCGCCCGTCGCCCCCCGGAAGGCCGCCGCTGATCCCGTCAAAAATACCGTAAAGCTCAAACGGCTCTCCCCAAATAACAATCGGCCGGCGATCGATCAGCGCGAAATCATCCCCTTGGTGCAAATAATCGCCGATCCGCAGTTGGGCAGCGACCCGCTCGCCCGGCCGGTTCCGTTCGGCGCCTAAAAGCATAACTCTCTCCGGCATGGGGTGACCGGCCGGCGGCACTAAATCAAATGTTATTTCATCCCCATTAGGCAGGCGGAGAAGATCGCCGCGCTCGATCGGGGACCACTTTTCACCGGAAAGAGCAAAGGAATATTTTTCGTTCATAGCCGGGATCAAGGTCGCCGGTTTTCCGGAAACATTCCGGACATCCCACCCTTCAGCTTCATAATTGAACCGGAAAAGCAGATGTTCAGCAAGGGTTCCATCCAATAAAAAATCGGCCTGCGGTCCGCTCCCTAAGATAAGATTGCGTTTTGAACCCCTAAGCTGTTCGCAATTACGCTGTAGCCTGGCGCAGACACAGAGGTCTTTTCTGACCGGTTGAGCCGTCGCGGGCAAAGAGCCCGTCGTGCTTAAATGATTGATCCTGATCGTTTCAGCCATGCCTCTCCTTATAATTTCTCTTACCGGTTAATTATCGCTTAGAACAACTAAAAATTTCATATTTTCGCAAAATATCTCTGTAAATAGACCCTTGTCATTAAGGCGTATTGTTGCTATTATTACCCCGACATTCTCGAAGAAGAAGGGGGCCTTTATGAATTTGTCTTATTTTCTCCATTTAGTTTCGATCATGCTGGAAATGGTCGCGGTTGTTCTTGGCCTGATGCTGGCGCTCAAGAAGAAAAAACTTTACGGTTGGTTGATCTCTTTAACTTTTGTCATCTACGTTTTTTATGATATTTCCAATTTCCTGATCAATGCCGGGATCATGTATGCTCCATTCATGGACATTCCAAAAGAATTCCTCTACACCGTTTTCTTCCTGGCGACCCTATCGATCGTTTGGGCGGTTTGGGAAATGTACGTCGAAGCGAAGTGATTCTAAGATCGGCAGTGAATAACGAAGGCTGGAAGCGGCCAGTTGCCGATCGATAAAGCCTTGGGCCTGTTCCAGACTGCTGAAAAAAAGCTCTTCAACCTCCGTTCTCTGACAGCTGAATTTCGTCGATCCGTTGAGCAGCCGTCCTCCGAATAAGACCGTTATTTCTTTGTTGAGGGTGTAATCATCGGGCTTGGCGGAAGAAACGAAATATGGCCTGCCGATCCGGCGCAGTTCCCCGCCGATCAAACTTTCCCGGCCGATCCCGATCTCTTCCTGCATTTCGCGATAAGCCGATTCCAGCGGCGTTTCCCCGGTTAAAACATGCCCGCCGGCGGTCAGGTCGACTGTCCCTTTGACCCCGAACCGGTCGCCGCTGCGGCGCTGTAGCAGCAACCCGGCGTCGCCGATTAAAATAACCCGGGAAACAAGATGCCTTAAGCCGGTCAAATGAACGAACCACCGCGGCGCCTGGTAGCCGAGTTCCGTCCCTGCCGATTCCACGATCGGCAGCGTTTCTCTAAAACACGTCGGTCGGAGAATATTTTCCAATCGCTGGACCTGGCCGTCGAACTGTTTCCGGCCGGGAAGATTATCCCCGCAGTTATAAGCCGCGCGCAAGTGACCGATCAGACTGGATGTTTTTCTCCCGATCGCGGAGGCAAAGATAGTCATAAGACTATATAGCTGGAAAACCGGGAAAATTTCAGTTGTAATGGTAAGTGATATCAAAAGACATTTGTTTCATGGCCGCTTCGGGGGTCGCGTCGAATGAAACGTAAAGGCACTTGCCGGCGGCTACGCCGGCATTGGTTATGGCACTGGTCGATAAAACTCCGCCGGTCGTGGCAAAAGCGTTGATAACAATCGGGTTGGCGCGGCCGATAAAGGCGTCGGCGTATTTGATGTTGCCGGCCGGTTCCGTTGTCGGGTCGGTATCGCAGGTTACTTCCAGGTGGGTGACGGTTATGGCCGCGTCAGTTTGGGGCCAGATGCTGAACTCGCTGTCTTTGGCATAAACGCCGGCGGGATCGACTACAACAAAACGTAAATGACGATTTGCCGCCGTTGTCAGCGTTGAGCCGTCCGGAAATTTGATACTGCCGGCGGTTAGTTCGACCGTTCCGGCCACGGTTAATTTAGAAGTGGCCGTAGTCGTGCCGATACCGACGCGGCCGGCCGTGTCTATTGCCATATGTGCAGTATTGCCGTTGTCAGCCGTAAAAAGGATCTTTTGATTATTGGCCCGCAAAACCAGATCGCCGGCAGCGGTTCCCGTCAAAATGTCATTAGTGCTCCTGGCGGCTCCCAATAATCCTTTCAAAGTTCCATCAATCCGAAGCGAATACACGGGCCAACCGCTGGTTTGAGCATTAACAACCACGCCGGAACCGTTGCTGGAGGTTTGCAGGTAGAAGTTGCCCGTTTGCAAGTAGAAGTTGCCGTTGGTCAGGAACAGATTGCCGGTCAGGGCGCCGCCGCTGCCTTCAAAACTGGCCGCTCTCACAATCCCATTAACGATCACATTAGCCGAATTGGTCAGTGTCCCGGTCATGGTCCCGCCGGCTAACGGAAGTTTTGTGCTGTCGCTGGCGGTGATGTTTGACAAACCCGTCCCATCGCCTGAAAAAGCGGCGGCGGTAACAGTTCCGGTTGTATTGATATCCGTTGTCCCCCCTATTGTGCCGGAAGTAACGGCGTTGCCGGAAACTTTACCAGCGGTTGTAATTGTTGCTAAGTTGGAATCAGGGAGGGAGCCGGTAACTTTGGTCGTTAAATCAATGCCGGAATCTTTGACTTCGAGTGAAGAATTTACATTCCGTACAATAGTCAGATTATCAACTTCAGCGGCAGCTCCAGCCTCGCCAGTATCTCCTTTAGTTCCCTGAATGCCCTGCTCTCCTTGAGCGCCAGTCGCTCCTGCTTCACCGGTTGGACCAGTGGCACCAGTAGAGCCAGTTGCTCCTTGAATTCCCTGGATTCCCTGAATACCTTGTTCTCCTTGAGGACCGGTAGCGCCAGTAGCTCCTGCTTCACCAGTGTCGCCTTTAGTTCCTTGGATCCCCTGAATACCTTGTTCTCCTTGAGCGCCGGTAGCGCCTGCTTCACCGGTAGGTCCAATCGCACCAGTAGAGCCAGTTGCTCCTTGAATTCCCTGGATACCTTGTTCTCCTTGAGGACCGGTAGCGCCAGTAGCTCCTGCTTCGCCAGTATTTCCTTTAGTTCCCTGAATTCCCTGAAGACCTTGCTCTCCTTGAGGACCAGTAGCTCCTGCTTCGCCGGTAGGTCCGGTGGCACCAGTAGCGCCAGTTGCTCCTTGAATTCCTTGGATTCCTTGAATGCCCTGCTCTCCTTGAGGACCGGTAGCGCCAGTCGCACCAGCCTCGCCAGTATCTCCTTTAGTTCCCTGAATGCCTTGGATACCTTGCTCACCTTGAGGACCAGTCGCTCCAACTTCACCGGTCGGTCCGGTAGCGCCAGTAGAGCCAGTCGCTCCTTGAATTCCCTGGATTCCCTGGATACCCTGTTCACCTTGAGGACCGGTAGCGCCAGTAGCTCCTGCTTCACCAGTGTCGCCTTTAGTTCCTTGGATCCCCTGAATACCTTGTTCTCCTTGAGGGCCGGTAGCGCCTGCTTCACCGGTAGGTCCAATCGCACCAGTAGAGCCAGTTGCTCCTTGAATTCCCTGGATACCTTGTTCTCCTTGAGGACCGGTAGCGCCAGTCGCACCAGCCTCGCCAGTATCTCCTTTAGTTCCCTGAATGCCTTGGATACCTTGCTCACCTTGAGGGCCGGTAGCTCCTGCTTCACCGGTTGGTCCAGTGGCACCAGTAGAGCCAGTTGCTCCTTGGATACCTTGGATTCCTTGAATGCCCTGCTCTCCTTGAGGACCGGTAGCGCCAGTCGCACCAGCCTCGCCAGTATCTCCTTTGGTTCCCTGAATTCCCTGAATTCCTTGCTCTCCTTGAGAGCCGGTCGCTCCTTGGATACCTTGGATTCCTTGAATCCCCTGCGGCCCTTGAAGGCCTTGTTCTCCTTGAGGCCCGGCCTCACCGGTCGGACCTTGCGGTCCGACGATTCCACTCCCCCAGACCGGAACACCGGCGGCATCAACTTTTAAAACCTGATCGGTTGTGCCGATCGAAAGTTTAGAAATGGTATTGGTATTGGAGGAATAAAGAATATCTCCTTTAATGTAAGTAGTCTGATTGGTCCCACCCCTGGCTTCCGTTAACGTCCCGCTCGAAATATTAGACGCGTTTAATCCGGTCACGGCTGACGCATCAACGGCCGGCAGTTTGGCTGAAGCGTCGAGCTGAACTATCTTATTGGCCGTAGTGCCGGCGTCGACGGAAAGAATGCCACTGGTTGTGATCGGCCCGCCGGTCAAGCCGTTCCCGGTATTGACCTCGGTAACCGTTCCGGTGCCGCTGCCCGCTCCCCAAGCCGGAAGCCCGCTATTAACTTGTAAGACTTGTCCGTTTGCGCCAATCGTTAGCTTGGAAAGCGTGTTCGCTCCGGACGCGTAAATAATATCGCCGGTCGTATAAGCTGTCTGGCCGGTTCCGCCGCTGGTTTCGGCTACCGGCGTCGCCAGTGAAATTGTACCGGTAGTTGTGATCGGCCCGCCTGACAAACCGGTCCCGGTATTGACCTGGCTGACGGTCCCGCCGCCGGTGCCGGTGGCGGTCAGCGTAACAATGCCGGTCCCGCTCCCTTCGTCTCCGGAAACCGAAACTCCCGACCCGGCCACGATTTGTTTCACAAACTGGCCGGACGCCGCCGAAGATCTGGTGATCGAATTATCCAGGACCGTTTCCGCCACGCCTGAACGAAAAGCATAAGCAGCGGAAACGATCGGCGTGCGGGGAGAAATTATTTCGCCCGCGATGGAAATTTCAATATAGCGGACCGGACCGCTGAAGAGCGCGGGATTCAGCGCGGAAGAGGTGCCGAGCAAAACGCTAAAAACTCCCTGGCTGTCAGGCACAACCGCGTGCTCCTCCGGTCCCCAGACCAAATTACCGGCGGTTTCGGCGTCATAAAGACTGAATTTTAAGGCCGTGGAGGAGACAACGGGACTGCCTCCGGAATCGGTGATCCTGCCTTCATAGGCGATCTGGGCCGGGACCGCTCCCCAGCCGATCCCGATCAATAATATTCCCCAGGCAACGGACATGATTGTCTTTTTCACTTTTTTCACCTCTTTGTCGCTTCGACAATTTCGGGTGTAATTTTATCTTCGCCGACCTCGATCGCTCTGGTGACGGCGGCGTCGCAAAACTTAATTGCCGATCTGGGAATGCCCTGCGACAACTCATGGATTTTTTCCAGAGCCGAGACCGTGAAGGGATGGATCCCTTTGCCGCCGGCATTTTCGATTCTGATGATTATCAGCGCTTTCAGATCTTCAAAGTTCAGCCGTTCCAGGCCGATGTTCAGCACAATGCGCTCATAAAGGGGCTTGATCTCATTTTTGAACTTTTCGGTGGTTTCGGGCAGGCCGGCCATAACCAGTTTCACTTCGTCGAGATCGCCCAGGGTCCGGAGCGGCCGCTCAAATTCAACGCTGAATTCATGAGCTTCGTCCAGCAGCAGGATCAGGCTTTTTCCCAGCTTTTTCCTTAAAGCATCGAGGTTGTAAATGTCATAGTCGGTTGAATTTACGCCGAGTTTATAATATATGGCCTTGATGATTTGAACGATCGATTGCGGCGGCCGGGGAATATAGATCGGATACGCTTCAAGCCGCAGATAATTGCTCAACCAGCGCAAAAGCGTGGTTTTACCGACACCCAGCGGACCGGTGATCAGAATGTGGCCGCTTTTTGCCGCCACTTTTTCAAGGATCTGTTTGACCTCGTCGCGATAGCCGGTAAACAATTCCGGATGAATGTCCAGGGTAAAAGGATTTTTGCGCCAGCCGGTCTTCTGATACCATATTTTTTGTTCTTTGGAGATCTCTCCCCGTAATTTTGACCCGATCCAGGCGCCGCAATTCGGGCAAAGGTCCGTGTTGGGCGAGATCTTTGTCCGGCAGTTAAAGCAGTGTCCGATGTTTTGGGAATAAAAGATCCTTTTTCTAACGGCCTCGATAATCGGTTTGAATATCAGCCGGAGCAAGAAGGCCAGACTGACCAGGCCGATCGCCAAACTGCCGAAAAACATCCAGAAACGCCGCTCGGCCGCCCGGTTTTCTTCGCGGACTTTTTCTTCGATCCGCTTGAGGTATGAGGCGGCTTCGAGGTTGTCGGGCGAGATCATCAGAACTTCATTAAAATAGTTGAAGGCCTGCGCGTAATCGCCGTGATAGTATAAATTTTTACCGGCGGAAAGCTTTTGCTTAAGCATCAACTGCAGGGTTTCTCTTTCTTTCAACACAATGCGCTTTAATTCCAGGGCCGGTTCATATTTTGGATCGAGTTTCAGGCTGGCTTCCAGCTGTTTCAAGGCGTCCGTAAAATTTCCGGACATGTACTGCACCGAAGCCTTATTGAAATGTTCCACAGCCGAGGGTTTAGCGGCAAAAGAGATAAGTTGAAAATAAATCATAAAAAAGATAAAAGATAAGATCAGGACCCTTCGTTTAGTCATTGCCGCCTCCTTTGGTTTTAAGCACTTTTTCAACCCGATCCAGCATCGCTTTGATTTCTCGGTTTTTCGGATCGAGCCTCAACAATTCCCGCAAGTCCCCTTTTGCCTTCTCGTATTGCTGGGTGGTCAGATGGACCCGCGCCATGGTGAAAAGCTTGAGCTTTAATTTCAGCAGGTCCTCCTTTTTAAGGGCCGGCGGTTTGGGCCGTATGGCCGGGGCCGCGGGCTTCCTGGCTTTTATTTGTCGTTTTGGCTGGGGCGCCTTTGCTTTTGCCGGCTTTATTTTCGCCGCGGCCGGCGGTTTTTGGACCGTCCGTTCCGGTCGTACGGTCGGCAGTTCTTGGAGCGTTGTCACCGGCGGCGCAGGCGGCCGGACGACTGATTCTCTGGTTATTTCCAGCCCGATCAGAGTGACCAGCGCCGGTTCCCCGATGAAAAAAGAATTGGTTTGGCCTTCAAAGGTCTTGCCTTCCACGTCGGTGGCTGTCAGCCCGGCGCTGTATCCCCCTTTTTTAAAACCGTACGGCACTTCCCACAACCCATGCCAGATATGAGTGCGCCGTTCAAAATCAAGCGTCAGCGTTTCTCCGTCCGGCATTAAAGCCGTAACTTTAACGACGTTGGCAGGGGCCCCGACCACAAGATGCACCAGGTCTCCGGGCAGATAGGTCCTCGGCCGCGCGCTCGATTGCGGCAAGTTAAAATTATCGGCTGAAAATGCCGGCGAAATAATAAGCAGGCCCAAAAGCAGGCAAAATATTTTTTTCGTCACATTGTTTCTCCCGTTAACGCGGACCATTTTTCACCGCGGAAGGAAATGGAGAGATAGGTTGTCGCGAGATCAGGATTATTATAATAAGGATGAAAAGCGTAATCAACGCGAAAACCGGAAAGGAGCACGGACACCCCGAAGGTCGGATTCCAGCTGGTCAGCGTCGGGCTTGAGGCATCGAGGCTCTGATCGAGCCCCGTTCTGGCAATAAAAAAATTATTTATTTGCCATTCCGCGCCCAGGTGGCCGGTAACCGCCCTGCCGCTTTGCGCGGGGATATCAAGGTCGCCGGCCAGTAGCAGAGCATTGCGCCAGGGCTTCGGCCGAATCGCGATCCCCAGCTTGTTGATGCCCGCGACCGTTTCTTCCGCGCCGCTGCGATATTTTATGACCCCGCCAAGATCGACCGGCAAAAGATTTTGACGATTGAAACCAAAACTTAAATATGGGGAAACGACGTATTTAAGCCCAAAATCGGCGCTGTATCCGGTGGCGGACTGGTCCGAAAGGCCGACCCAGCCGCGATTGAAAATTTTAGCGTTAAGGCCGAAATATATCCCTCGTCCGTAATCGAAAAACAAAGCCAGCGGAGCGCTATAGGTGGCAATAAGGAGATTATCATAATAATCGGTGACGACAGGCGGATCGATGGGTATCAGAACCTGGTTTACGCCGGTGGTTACATAACCGAGACCGAACGTCCCGAAGCGTGAAGGAATGATACCGGAAAATTCCGAATAATAGATGTCCCCGAGCAGATTGGTAAACATTGACATGGCTTCAGGCGCCATTAGGCCGGCCAACCCGGCCGGATTGATGAAAATGGCGTCCGCGTCTTCGACCACGGCGGTAAACGCCCGGCCCATACCCAGCGGCCGCGCTCCGCCGCCGATGAGGAGCGCGTCGGTTGTCTGCGCGTCGATCGTCGCCGCGAAAGAAGAACCGGCGATTGTCAGCCAAATCAGCGGGATTGCGATTGTTTTCATTTTAAAATTCCTAATTTCAGTTTGCTTAATAATTTAGCCCGGCCCTCCGTTTTTGCGGTAATGAAAACAATATAAACGCCGGCCCCGGCTACCGATTTGAAAGCGGTTATACCGCTCCAAACAACTTCGTTCTGTCCGACCTGGCCGCCCGAGGAAGCCGCCGGATAAGTTCGCGTCCAGATCTTTTCGCCGCGCATATTAAAGATATCGATGATGATATCGGTATCCTTGCTTAAATTGTACTTGATGGTAACAATTTTAATAGAGGGATTTTGCGAATTGGGTTCGACCCTTGTTTCCACCGGCGCCGTCAGTTCAATTTCCGGCGCTTCGATTTTAAAGCCGGCGGCCAGCAGGCCGCTTTGGCCGTCGTCATTAATGACTTTCACGTCCCAGATTCCCGTCACTTTTTTAAAAATATTAAAGCGACAGTTGATTTCTTCGGCGGAGGTTGCGGCGACTTCTTCGCCGTTGATGTCGGTTTCGCCTGTTTTGGAGAGGCGGACCGTCAGCCCGGACCTGAAGGCCGTGCCAGTAATCTTCGTATCGATAGACTGCTGGTCGTTGACCCCCCTTGCCGGCGCGATCGAAATTACCGTCGGAGCGGAATAAGATATTTTGAACGCCGAGGGAAGAGTTCCCGCCCGGCCGTCGGGATTGGTAACGGTCAAATCCCAAAAACCGGCGGTCGCCCCGGACAGGTCAAAGACGCAGGTAATCTTGCCGGAATTAACGACGGTGACGCCGGTTGCGGCAAGGTCATGCCCGCTTTTTGACAATTTAACGGCGGCGCCGCTTTGAAAATTAGCGCCCGACAGGCTGGTGATGTTGACAATCATCCCGCTGATCGCCGAATCGGGAATGATGCCGGTCACAATCGGCCTAAAAATTACGCCGGCAAAGTAAACGCTTCTTAAAAAGCCTTCGCCGATCGAAAACCCGGAGCCGGCGGGAATTCTCGGATAAAGAAAGCGGGCCAGGCCGCTGACGCGATAAGAGGCTGAAATCCCCGCGGCGGATCCCAGGCTTACCGCGCGCGCGGTGATTTGATATTGCGAATGGCTTTTATTTTCTGAAAGCAACAGACAGCCGATAATTATCAACGCCAGAAAGATTCTACCTTTTCCCACCATTATGCCGAAAAGTATATCATTAAACGATGGCTTACGCATTTTATTCATTTATTATGATTATTTGAGGTTTAGCCGTTGTGGCGGCAACCACCGTAAAATTGAGCGCAAATTCCGAAGTGTCTCCCAAACTGTCGTGTTGGGTTGCCGTCACCTTGTCACTAAGGGAAAGACCGCTGACAACCACGGTCCAGGCTCCGCTCCCATTTGCTTCCGTAGAGCCAAGATAAACTTTTCCCTCACCCTGGTTGTCCGCGCCGGGCGTTGGTTCGGTTTTGAATATCTCTATGACCGACCCGGCGGCGGCGGTCCCGGTCACAGTGGTATTCCCAGCCAAATAATTTGCCGAGCTGATCACCGGTTTTTGAATATCGTTGTTGCCGGTGGCTTCCAGCGAGATCCCCTTGCCGACATTGGCTTCCATCGTATTCCGGGTGATCAGGTTATAATTACATCCGGCGCCGACGCGGATACCCTGGTAAGCCGCCGTGCCGTTATTGGCAATATGGTTGTGCGGGCCTAAAACATTATATGAAGCAGCGGTAGCTAGACGAATGCCATGCTGTCCATTGCCCAGCGCCGCCCCGCCTGGCGCAACTCCAATATAGTTGCCCATGACTTCATTGGAATTAGTATTAGTATTGTAAACATATATTCCATTTCTAGTATTACCGGAAATAATGTTTCGCTCGTCAGTATCAGCCACCCCGTCGCCGTCAGTGCCGATGATGTTGTACTGCGCCCCACCGGCTATTAACATCCCTTCAAGATTGGCGACGGCGGCCGTCCCGGCGGCGTTGAGACCAATATAATTCCCTTTGACTTTGTTGAAATTTGAATTACCGACGATATACACTCCACCATTATTATTATTACCGGAAATAATATTGCGCTCATCAGCATCGGCCACCCCGTCACTGTTGGTACCAACAATATTGTACTGACCGCCCATAATTGCTATCCCGGTGGCATTGGCAACGGCAGCCGTCCCGGCGGGATTGAGCCCGATATAGTTGCCTTTGACTTCGTTGGAATTAGTGTCGGTACCGTAAAGCTGAATGGCGTGGCTACTGTTTCCGGAAATAATGTTCCGCTCATCGGCATCGGCCACTCCATTGCCGTCGGTGCCAATAATATTGTACTGCGGTCCGACGTATAGATATATCCCGACAGAATTACCGACGGCACCGGTCCCGGCGGCGTTGAGACCGACATAATTCCCCATAACTTTGTTGAACTTGGTAGTAACACTGCGCATATATACGCCGTTAGTATTGCCGGAGATCGCATTTCGTTCGGCGGCATCGGCCACTCCGTCCCCATCGGTCCCGATGATATTATATTGTGGTCCGCCGTATAAATATATCCCGGTATTATTGGCGACGGCGGCTGTCCCGTCAGGGTTAAGCCCGATATAATTGCCTTTGACTTCGTTGGAATTGGTATTAGTGCCGTTTAAATAAACCCCGTAATTAGTATTTCCGGAAATAATATTGCGCTCATCAGCATCGGCCACCCCATCACCATCGGTGCCAATGATGTTGTATTGGACCGCGTCAATTAAAAGCACCCCGGTGGAATTGGCCACAGCGGCTGTCCCAGCGGCGTTGAGCCCAATATAATTGCCTTTGACTTCGTTAGAGTTGGTATTAGTGCCGCTGAAATAAACCCCAGTCGTATTGCCGGAAATGATATTACGTTCATCGGTATCAGCCACCCCGTCGCCATCAGTGCCGATGATATTATGTTGCGCACCGGTACCTAGAGACACCCCATTGCCGTTAGCGATGGCGGCCGTCCCGGCGGCATTAAGCCCGATATAGTTCCCTTTGACTTTGTTGGAGTTTGTATCAGCAATAGTAATAGACACGCCATTACTCGTATTACCGGAGATAATGTTTGCCGCTATGACGTTGTACCGCGCCCCGGAATTTATAAACACGCCGTTAGCATTCGCAATTGCGGCAGACCCGGCGGCGTTCAGCCCGATATAGTTGCCCGTAACTTCATTCGAGTTTGTATTAGCGCCGTTGATATACACGCCGTAGAGAGTATTACCGGAAATTATGTTTCGTTCGGCGGATGTTGTGCCGCCAATAATATTATATTTGGCGCCGTTCCCAAAATAGATCCCTATACTATTAGCTTTAGCCACTTCACCGGTAACTGTTGTGCCCAGGTAACAGCCGCTTATTTTATTGTTTTGCATTCCGGCCACCACGTTCAGAAAAACACCATATTGGAAGTTATTGATCGCCAACCCTTCGATCGTACTGCCAACGCTTCCCAAAACGAGACCGTTGATCCCGCCAGTCCCCTGGCCGCGCAGTTCGATCTCCGGCCCGCTGGCGTTGGTGTCGCCGGTATAGCTTGTCTGTGAACCACCGTTAATGTAAACGCCGTCTCCGGTGATTGTCGGCAGGACCGTCAGCGGCGCTATTCTAAAGAAAGTCACGCCGCCTTCGGTCGTCGCTTCTCCGCTGGGAATGTTAAAGACGATCATGTCGCGCCCCGCCCTGGCATTAGCATCCAGGATCGCCTGGCGCAACGAACCGACCCCGGAATCGGCAGTGGTCGTGACCGTAGGATTCGTCGCGACCGTAAATGTTCGCGCGGCACTGTAGCTTCCCCAGTTGCCCGCCCCATCTTTTGCCTTTACTTCCCACTCGTGCAAGCCATCGGCTAAAACACCGGCGGCGTACGAGGTTGTCGCGTCCTGGGTGATGAGGGTCGTATCAAGATGGATTTCGTAGCTGGCAATGCCCGACAGGTTGTCCGTCGCGGCCTCCCAGGTCAGGGTCAGAGCGCCGCTGATCACCGCCCCGTCAGCCGGCGTCACCAGGGTCGGCGCGGAAGGCGCGGTTAAATCGGCGAGCGAAAACACCGCGTTCGATTCGTCGGTGACGAAAGTCTCTCCGCTAACCGCTTCGATCCTGACCCTGGCTTCGGTCGTGATAATATTCGGCGCCAGCCAGGCGTATGAAGTTGCCGCGCCCGAAACTTCGGACGAGATCGTTTGCCAGCCAATCGCTTCACTGGTCGTGTAATAAAGATTAAATGAACCCGGCGAACCGGTCGATTCCCAGGTGATGTTATGCGTCGATCCGGCCTCCCAGGTTTCACCGCCGTTGGGGGTCATTAAAGTGGCGGAAATGGGGACCTGGTATGTGAAACCGCTCTCTTTGGTGCCGACCTGGCCGTCGGGATTGACGACCGTCACCGCGACAACACCGGCAGCGCCGGCCGGCGTAGTCGCCGTTAAAGTGGTCAAATTAACATAACTAATATTAGTTGCCGATAACGCGGCAAATTTAACGTTGATTAGGTTGCTGTTCTCCGTACCTACAGCGGCCGTCGGCTCAACTGCCGCGTATTTCCTGACGCGGACATTGTCGACTTTGACTTCCGTCCCGGGCGTCCCCCAATTGCCATCCATTTCATAGCCAATCTTGCCGCTGGCATAAGTGCCGTCGGTAACGCTATTTTTAAGCGAGTCATCCACATAAAACTTCAAGCTCGAATCGGCGGCGGCTATTTTCCATTTATAAGTTTTGGAATTATCGTTGGTAAATGACACGCTGCTTAACAGGGTGTAGTTGGTGCCGCCATCATGCCGGCCGATAACCGCGGTGTCGCCCGATTCCCAAAGATCATAACCAGCGGTATAACCAGTCCCCGAACCGGCCGCGGGTGCAGCCCTGAAGGCCATACCGATGTCGTTAACGGTATTATTGGTCACTGGTTTAACGTCGGCTTCGGCAATAAAATCATTCAGGGCCGAGGTGGAATCGGCAGCCAGATAATATACGCTGCCGGCAACGGAAACCAGATCGAGCCAGCCAGCGGCCACGCTGACATTGGAGCCCGAACCGTAAGTGTTGCTGACCGTCCAGCCGTTGTAATTTCCGTCGCTGAAATCATCATAATACATGAAGGTCGCCGCCCCATCGCTCTCGGATGTGGCGGCTTGATCGCCGTAATGAAGATAAATCGTTTTATTGGTACTGCCGCCGATCGATGGGACTTTAACCCAGAACCTGGTCGACGCGCTGTCGGCCCCCGACTCCAGCCAGTAAGAAAGGAGCGTTTCATTATCTGCGTCATAAAACCGGACGTCGCCGCAATCCGAACGCATTTTACCGCCAGCGACCAGTGAGGCGGTCTCCAAGGTTACCAGAACTTGATAATTGGTCAGGGCCGAGCCGCCGGTGTTATCGACTATTACTTCCCGAGTATATTCGTTCGGCAAGAATCCGCTGCCGTAAATGGTTACGCTGTCCCCGCCGGCCGTCGATCCGCTTTCCGGAGAAACTGACGTAACAATCGGTGGAGGATAGAGGACGGTAAAACCGCCAGCCAGAGAACCCGATTGAGTATCCGGGTTAGTGACGGTGACCGTCCATTTGCCGGCCGCCGCCCCGTTCAGATCTAAATTACAGGTGATCTCCGTAGTGCCGGAAACCGAAATCCCGGTCGCGTTAATGTCCGTCGCGCCGCTTTTTGTCAGCTTGACAGTCGCCCCGCTGGAAAAAGCCCCCCCTCCAATCACTACCCCGATTAATGATTGATCATTCCGTCCATTCGAGGGGGAAATTGAGTCAATAACCGGAGGGGCCGCCAGGCCGACTGTAATCGAGAATTTGTTGTCAGACTCAGCCGTCCCGACCGCTTCACCGGAAACCGCTTCGATCCTAATCTTGACTTCAGTGGTGGCAATATTGGGCACCGTCCAAACATAGGAGCTGTCATTAACCTCGGTCGTGATCAAATTGGGGTAAGTTGCGCCGTTATCAACAGAGTAATACAGCTTGATAGTGTCGATCGCGCGGCCGTCGTTGGTCGCATACCACGTGATCTCGTAAGTGGAGTTGCCGGTCAGGCTTTCGCCACCGTTAGGCAGCTTAACGTAGACCGCCGGCGTGGCTGAAATTGTTTGGTTAAAATAATAAGCGCCCATATCCGCCCTGGAGCTGTCAGGATCAGGCGTTGAAGCCGGGTCACCGGCGTCAATACAGGGGGAATTAAACATCAGGTTGTAATCGTTACCAGTCGCATTCAGGAATTTTGCATCAGCCGATTTAGTCCCCGCCCCCGTAACACAACCGGACCAATTGGTATCATTAGAATAATCATTGTCATAGGAGGAATTCAGCGTTCCGCCGGTCCGATACAAACCAATCGTGCCTGTCGCGGAATAGCCGCCGACCTCTGAAGCAATGATGTTGTTTTTTGCGTTTAGCGTGCCGGAGATCAGCCGCATACCGACAAAGTTTTTGACTATCGTATTCTTCTCCGCGACAACCGTCCCGCTGGCAACAACAATGCCGGCGTTGCCGGTGTCATAAAAGCCTCTGACTTCATTGGAAGTAATTGACCCGTTGCCATTGGCGTAAATGCCATATACCCCGGCGGCATTATAGGCAATAAACTTATTGCTAAATATATTGTAATTTGAACAGGCGGCCGCCATCCCTAAGCCGTAGTCGGAAGTGAGGGTATTCCCCTCCAAGGTCATATTATTCGAAGAGCTCGGCAAGTGTATGCCGTAATCGGAAGCCCCGTTAGTCATGGTCATAATATTGTTCTTTAAGTACAATCCGCTAATCGCCCCGGTACCCAAGTAGAACAAGTGGGAAGCATTAGTGATGATATTCCCTTCCAGATAGCAATCATTTATTCCGGCGCCGGAGAAATAGATTGTCGTGTCGCCGCCATAAATAGTATTGCCGATCAATTTACCGCCGCTAGCAGCAAATAAAGCGCAGACATTGGCATCCAGCGCCTTGTAAATGTTGCAATTTTGCGCCAGGGCACCGGTGCTGTTCAAAACAACCACCGCGGTATTAACGCTGCCGTTAGTATTTCTCAAATATAATGATTCGATCGTGGATCCGGCATATATAATAACTGTATAATTCCCGTTCGATCCGGAATCGATCGTCGCGACATCGGTTAGATACGCCCGGACCTTTTTGTGTTCGTCGACCACGATCGGCCAGGTCTCGGTATTGTAAGTCCCTGCCATAACGTAGACCGTCCCTTCGGTGGAGGATAGCGCCCGACCTATCGTCCGCCAGGGGCTGACCAATGTCCCCACCCCGCTCACATCGTTCCCGTTCGGACTGACATATGATTCGGCGGTGACAGTCATATTTCCAGCAACCGCCGCATATGCCCCGCGGTTGCCGCCATCCTCGGCGGCAGCGCGGCAGGACGAGTTATTGAACAATTGATATTCATTACCGGCCGCTCCGGTAAAGTATGGATCGGCGATCGCGTCTCCGCCCTTATCAGTGACTGTCCCCGAGTAATGATAGCTGTTGTTGTAGAACGTGTTGTAGCGGGAGCTAACCGAACCGGCTGTTTGTAAAATGCCGTAACTGGTCAGCGGATAAGCACGCCCTACCCCGCTGGCGATGATATTGTTCTTGATCGTTGCATTGGCGCCCGCCCTGATGCCGACCGTATTTTTAACTATAGTGTTGTGGTCAACAACCGCAGAGCCAGCCGCAACAACAATGCCGCCGTAGCTGGTGTTCAGGTATTCCCTGACCTCATTAGAGCTAATTGACCCGTTGCCGTTGGCGTAAATGCCATAAACCCCGGCAGCATCATAAGCAATAAACTTATTGCTAAATATATTGTAATTTGAACAGGCGGCCGCCATCCCTAAGCCGTAGTCGGAAGTGAGGGTGTTCCCCTCCAAGGTCATATTATTCGAAGAGCTCGGCAAGTATATGCCGTAATCGGAAGCCCCATTGCGCATGGTCATAATGTTATTCTTTAGATACAAGCCGCTGATCGCGCCGGAATTCAGGTAGAACAGGTGAGAATCGTTGGTGATCGTATTTCCCTCCAGATAACAATCGTTGACCCCCGCTCCAGAGAAATATATAGTCGTATCGCCGCCATAGATCGTGTTGTCGATCAGCCGACCGCCGCTGGCCGTGAAATAAACGCAGACATTGGAATTCAGCGTCTTGAAGATATCGCAATTTTTAAAAGTCGCGTTCGCCCCATTCGGATTGACGCAGGCGACCGATCCGGTATTCCTGATCGAGAAGCCTTCGACCGTGGAATTCGCGCCCAAGGCAACCGTGTACACATTAGCGCCGCACTCGATCGTCGCCTGACGGGTTACTTGGGCGATCAAATAACGTCCGCCGTTTATGGTGATCGGGAAGGATTCGCCGGTCGCCGCGTTGTAGGTTCCGGCCGCCACGTAGATAGTTGAGCTGCTGGCCGACATTGTTGAGGCGTTAGTGATCGTTTTCCACGGTGTCGCCGGATTATTCGCTTCCGCGGTCGTCCGGCTGTTGTCGCCGCTGACCGAATTGACGTAGACGACATTCGCCGGGTAGGCCGGAGAAGCGATCGTAAAGATCGAATCAGACTCATCGGTCGCGGTCGTTTCCCCGATTGCTTCAATTCTAACCTTCGCTTCCGTTGTTGGCGTGTCGGGAACCAGCCAGGAATAGGTTCCGTCATCAGTTTCGTTGGTGACGATCGAAGTATAAGTTGAACCACCATCGATCGAATAATAGAGATTGATCGAGCTGACGGTCCCGGTCGTTTCCCAGGTTATGGTTTGGGATGTCCCGGCTTCCCAGGTTTCGCCGCCGTTGGGAGTTCGTAGCGTTACCGTAGCCGGAGCCACTGCAATCGCCCCATAACACCCCATATTTGTTCCTTCCGGGGTGCCGGCGCCGATACAGGGCGAGTTGGAGAGCAGGCGAAAATCATTGTTGGCCGGATCAGCGAATTGGGCGACCGCCGCGATCGTTCCGACACCGCTGGTCGTGTTATAGTAATTGGTCGCGTTACCGTAGACATCCGAATAAGTGACAGTGAACGTTCCGCTGGCTTTATAGATGCCGTTGCCGGTTGCGTTGGTCTCCTGGGTCGGATTGGCGCAAACGATGCAATTCTTGATATTGACCACCATGGTCAACACCTGCGACCCGTAAATACCGTAGTTAATAAAGCCGGAAACGGTGTTATTAAAAACATTGACCGTATATGAGTGCCATTCGTTCGCCAGCCGAATGCCGGTATCGAACCGACCGGAAACCTCGTTGGAAACGATCGAGACCACAAATCCTACGTCGCTGCCGCAGTAATATATCCCGTAATTATAATTCCCGCTCCCCTGCGCTTCGATCGTGTTCCTGCTAATTAAACAGGTCCCGCTCGCCCAGTCCACGACCGAACTAATCCCGTTACTGCTAGTCGCGCCGCTCTTTAAAGTGATCGTGTTCCCTTCGCAGGTCGCCCCGTTCACGAAAGAAAGATAGATCGCGGTGCTGGTATTCCCCTCCATGGTGATATTATTTCGCGCCAAATTCAGGCCGGGGAACCAACCGCTGCCAATCCCATAAGTTGCCGCGCCGATCCCCTTGGCCCCAGTCCCGCTGATAGAAATATTGTTGCCAGTGATCGTGGCGTTTTGAAAAATATCGCCATCGCTGTCGTGGCCATAATGAATCCCGTACGTATTATTGCCGGAGATGCTTATGGTATTGCCGCTGGCTCGGCCGTTCGAGCCATAGAGCCAAATCCCGTTATAAGCGGCTGTTATTTTATTATTTTTAACTTCGCCCTCTGCCGTTGTATACACGGCATAGTATGAAGTATTGGTATTGGCCGACCTGATGCTGAACCCGTCCAGCGTCGCCGGGCTCCGCAGGACCACTGCGTTAGCCGCCGCATTCTCCGCGTCGATCGTCGCCGCAGTCGTGGGCGCCGCAATCGACTTCAGGGTCCGGTTGGACGGAACATTGATCGGGAACGATTCGCCGGCGGCGGCGTTGTAAGTCCCGCCTGCGGCCTTGATCGTGGTCCCGCTCGCCGCCTGGGTCGCCGCCCAGGTAAGTGTTTTCCACGGGCCGTTGCCGGCGCCAAAAACTTCGGCCGTTAACCCGTTATAGGCATTGCTTCCATTGATCGGATCGACGTAATAATCAGAGGGCGGCCCAATGGTAAACTTGGCCGCCGATTCGTCGGCCGTGATCTCACCCGACTTGGCCGCTTCGATCTTGATCTTCGCTTCGGTCGTCGGTATATTTGGGATGAACCAGGCATAGCTCCCGTCATTTGATTCCCCGGTCACGATCGTAGTGTAACTGCCGCCGTTATTGACCGAATAATACAAGTTAATGCTCTCCGGGGTGCCGCTGGCTTCCCAGGTGATGTTCCGCCAGGCGCCGGCCAGCCAGTTCTCCCCGCCGTTGGGTGTTCTTAAGGCAACGGCAAGCGATTCCGTGTAAGTATAACCGCTTTCTTTTGTCCCGATCTGGCCGTCCGGGTTTTGCACGGAAACGGCAACCGCTCCGAGCGCGTGGGCCGGGGTTGTAGCCTGGATTTCGGTTGAACTGATAAAGGTCACTCCATCGGCTATCAGCCCGCCGACCTTGACCTCCAGCGTGCCGCTCTGTCCGGTCTCGGTCCCGCTGACGCTGACGGTCGGGACCGTGCCGTAAAGCCGATACTTATTGTTAAGATACCGCTCCGCCTGCTGCCGGTCGTCGGTGGACAAAGCGGAATTAAAAACCAGTAATTCCGTGATCTGCGCGTTGGAGAATTGGGCGGTCCCTTGATAGCCGTTAAGCGAGAGCCCGTTGGGGCCCGCCACTCCGTTGGCATTGCTGGCCAGGGAGGTCCCGTTATGGAAAATAGTCGACAACGAACCGGTCCCCTGGGCGGTATATAAATGCCAGTTCGTATCGGACGCGGACGAGGGATTATAGACCCATCCCTCGGCATAGAATTGATCTTTATTCCCGCCATAATAACCGGCCAGCCAATTGTTGCTCAAGCTGGCGATGACCCGGTCATTAGTCCCCCCGGTCTGCCGGGAAACGTAAGTTAAAGTGTAAGCGGGAGAAAAATTGGTGCTGTTGGTCATCGTTTGGTAGGTGGCGGCGGAAAATTGCACTGCCGGCAGGCCGTTAAGGATATTAACTTTGTAAAGCGGCTGTTTGGAGCCGGTGGCTTGGACGGCATTATTGTCATTGCCGCTTTTATCCGTCCAAGTGCTGACTGCCGTTCCGTCGACTGTCTGCCCGGTCCCGTCATTTGCCTTCAGCCACATTCGGTTGCTCGATCCGGCCAGGACCGGGAAGACATTGTTCAAATTGCTTTGCGAGGTCAGGACCGGATTACCATAGGTCAGGTAGATCGTCTTATTCCCGTTCGGGACGGTCGGAACTTTAACCCAAAGAAGGGTTGCTTCGCTATTGATCCCCGACTCCAGCCAATAGTCCAGAACGGTTAATCCATCTGAATCTTTAAAACGGATATCGCCGCCGTCCGAGAGCATCTTCCCGGCGCTGATCAGGGAAGCGGTTTCCAACGTGACCGGAAGCTGGAAATCGGTCAGCTCCGAACCGCTGTTATTGATCGCGACCGCCCGGGAATAGGACGGCTCGAAAAAATATTGACCGCTGACCGTGATCGCCGTGCCACCCAAGGTCCTGCCTGATTCCGGCGAGACCGCCGAAACGGTCGGCGGCGGATATTTAACGGTAAAACCGCCCGGCAAACTGTCGCTTTGTAAATCGGGGTTGGTCACCACAACCGTCCAGGCTCCGGCCGCCGCCCCGGTCAAATCAAAGTTACAGGTGAGCTGGGCAGAGCTCACAAAGGAAACGTCGGTCGCATTGATATCTGACTGCCCGGACTTGGTCAGCTTGACCGTCGCTCCGGAAACAAAATCATTTCCCAAGATTGTGACGCCGGTCAGGGTCCCGTAGTTGATCCCGATGGCCGGATCGACCGAATTAACTGTCGGGGGAAGATTGTAAGTATAGGCGCTTTCTTTGGTGGCTATCTGGCCGTCCGCATTGACTATCGTAACCTCGACCACTCCGGCAGAGTGAGCCGGAGCAGTGGCAACCATTGTCGTAGAATTCAGATAGCTTACGTTGGTCGCCTCAACTGTTCCAAAGCGAACCGCTAACAACCCGCCGGCGCCGGTTTCGGTTTCCGAGACAGCCGCAGTCGGCTCGGTCGCCGCGTATTTGCGGACGCGGATATTGTCGAAATAAGCGAGCGCGCTGCCATACATAATAAAGCCGACCCCTCCGGAATTATAACTTGAATTCAAGGTAAAGCTGGCCGTTTTCTGCAGAGCGCCGGTAGATTTTAGATAGTAGTTGATCGTAACGTCGTTGCCATTGCTTAAGATCTTAAAGTTATACCAGGTGTTGCCTGTCGGGGTCCAACCATAGCCGGTTTCCGACGCCCGCGAATCGATCCCGCCGTAATGCCGCCACCTTTCGCCGTTGCTCCAGTAGACGTCATAATAATAATTTGTTTGATAGGAATTATAGATCAACCCCGGATAACTGAAGGTATTTATCCTCATATCTCCTTCGTAAATATAACTCGACCAGGATCTCGTTTTGGTGATCAGGGCGGTCCGCTGATAAACCTTCAACCGATTGCTGCCGTCGTATGATTCGACCGTTGCCGGCCCCGACTCGTCATAGTTCCATTTGGTTGTGGTATCCAGAGCGCCGGAGTCAAAATCGTCATAAAAGTCAAAAGTATCGGCGGCGCTGCTCTGGCTGACCAGCGATAGGTCGCCGTACGTGACGTGGATCGTGCTGCTGCCGGCCGGGATCGACGCCACTTTGACCCAGAAACTGGACACGCCGGTTTCCGTCGTTGCCAACCAGTACGGAATGACCGCTTCGTCATCGGCCAGGAAGCGGATGTCGCCGCGATCGGAGCGCATCTTGTTGGCGGCAATCAGCGAATCCGTCTCCATGGTGACCAGGAGTTGATAGTTAGTTAAAGTTGCCCCGCCATTATTAATGGCGATCGCCCGGCTGTATGTTCCCGGCAAAAAATTAGCGCCGCTAATCGTCACCCCTATCCCACCGGCCACCGGCCCATTATCAGGCGAAAGTGAAGAAACGGTCGGCGGCGGGTATTTAATAGTGAAACTGCCGGTCCCGGTCTGGGTGTCAGGATTGGTGACAACGAGAGTCCAGGCGCCGGTCGCCGCACCGTTAAGATCGAAATTACAGGTGATTTGCGCGGCGCTGACAACACTGACCGCGGTCGCATTGATATCGGTTTGGCCGTCTTTTACTAATTTAACGGTTGCGCCGTTCACAAAATCGGCGCCATAGATCGTCACCCCGATGGCCTGGTTATTATTTCCGATATTGGGCGTGATCGAACCGATCGACGGAGCCAGCGGCGTGGTCAGGATAAAAACGGCATCCGATTCGTCGCTGACCGTCGCCGCGCCAAAGCCGAAGACTTCAACCTTAGCTTCGGTCGTGGAAACGGGCGGAACGGACCACTGATAAAGGCCGTCGTTTGTTTCGCCGGAGGCGATTAAACTATAGGACGACCCGTTATCAATGGAATAATAGAGATCGACGGTGTCGATCACGCCGGTCGTTTCCCAGGTTATATTGTAATAATTCAAGCCGTTCCAGGTTTCGCCGCCGTTGGGAGAATAAAGGATTATGGAAGGGGCATTAAACGGAAAAGCTCCCATATCGGTCCCTTCCGGGGTACCGGTCCCGATACAAGGGGAAGTCCCGGTCAAATGAAAATCACTGCCGGCGACATCATAAAACAGCGGATCGGCCGAGATCGTCCCGACCCCGGAAATCGTCGCCGGCGACCAGTTGGTGACATTATTCCAGATGTCGTCGTAAGTGGAGCTGACTGTTCCATTTGTCCGATAAATGCCGTAACTGCCGGTGGCAGGGGTAGAACCATCCGGCTTGTTTGATATTATATTATTATAGGAACTGATGGAATTATTGGCGGAAACCGAATATAACCCAACATAATTCAAGACAATGGTATTGTTAATTATCTTAACCGGATTGCCGGTGTAGTAAGTATTGAGATAAACTCCGGCGTAACCGTTGCTGGTACTATTGTCTCTGATCACGTTGTTGTGAATATCGACCAGCTTCCCGCCGCCGCTCTGCCCCCAGCTATCGAGCCAGATCCCATGGTAATAATTGCTCCTGATGGTTGAGCTTTCGATCGTCACGTTGCTGTTGGAGGTCATATAATAAAGATAGATTCCGTAAGTGCCATTGTTAATATCACAGCCGCTGATCAAGCCGCCGGTGTTAGTCCCAAATTGCCCGTCGTAGAAGACCGCGGTCCCCCGGCTGGCCGCCTTTCCCCCGCCGATCAGCTGTGAATTCAAGAGCTTCGTC
>JBAZTH010000003.1:0-143061 GCA_041661965.1 Candidatus Margulisiibacteriota bacterium | reverse complement strand
ACCGTTCCGGTCGTGTTGATCGGCCCGCCGGTCAAACCGCTCCCGGTATCAACCTGCGTCACCGTCCCGGTCCCGCCCGGCGAACCCCAGGCCAAACCGGTCGCCGTGTAAGTTAAAAGATAATCGTTGACCGCCGCGTTCGCGACATTTAGCTTCGGTTCGGTGATCGCGCTGTCCGAGACCCCAGCCGTCACCACCGCGTCGGCGGCAATCGCCCCCGCCGTCACAACCCCCGTCCCTAAATGAGCCGCGGTAATCCCCCCGGCCGCGATCGAGACCGTTCCGGTCGTGTTGATCGGCCCGCCGGTCAAACCGCTCCCGGTATCAACCTGCGTCACCGTCCCGGTCCCGCCCGGCGAACCCCAGGCCAAACCGGTCGCCGTGTAAGTTAAAAGATAATCGTTGACCGCCGCGTTCGCGACATTTAGCTTCGGTTCGGTGATCGCGCTGTCCGAGACCCCAGCCGTCACCACCGCGTCGGCGGCAATCGCCCCCGCCGTCACAACCCCCGTCCCTAAATGAGCCGCGGTAATTCCGCCAGCCGCGATCGAAACCGTTCCGGTCGTGTTGATCGGCCCGCCGGTCAAACCGCTCCCGGTATCAACCTGCGTCACCGTCCCGCCGGCCGTCGAAACCGCGGTAATCGTGATTTTGTTCAAGAGATCGTTCTGATTAAGCGTCACCCCCGACCCGCCTTCAAGAACGACGTTGTCTTTCAGCGTAGAGATCGAACCGGAGGAAGCAATACCGGTCACAACCTGGCCGGTCGCAAATTTATTGGCGGTAATGGTATTATTAACGATCTTATCGGCGGTGATGATGTTATCGGCAACATTATCGGCGGTCGCCGCCCGAAAAGCAAAGGGGACGGTCGCTAACGGAATACGCGGCGACATCTCGGCATCGGCGCCGACTTTTACGGCCAGGTATCGGGTATCGGCGGTAAAAACCGAAGCGGCGATCGGAATGGTCAAGCCGAGCTCCTGATTGACGAGCCCCTGGTCCGGGGTAACCCCAATTGTTTCGGTCCAGAGCTCGGTCCCGCCCGAAGCGGCATCATAGATCGAGAATTTAACGTCAACTGCGGCGGTAATGGGATTCCCGCCGGCATCGGTCAATCTCCCCTGGAAATTCATTTTTTGCGGGACAGCCGAAGCGACGGACCCCAGGACGATCAAGCCGATTAATATTACCCAGATCCTGTTAATCATTTACTTCCTCCCAAACTGATTTTTCCGTCAGCGACAACGACGACATTATATTGCATTTCCCGGATAGAATCCATGCTATTTTGTTCCGTAAACCACTAAATATTGCTTGCCCAGTTCTTTGCCGCCGGCAATAACTTTCAGCACATAAATCCCGTTCGCCAATGGCTCGCCCGACAGATCGGAAACGCCGCTAAATTCGATCTGGTTATAGCCGGCCTTCGCCCGCATTTTCCTCGCCCATTCGGTCCCTCGACCGCCGGGGCCGTAAACAAAGAGAGCAACATCGGTTTCGTTATTGACGCTAAAAGCGACGGTGACCCCGCCGCCGGCGGCGGGCGAATAGGTCGTTGGTGAGACGACCAGTGAGCCGGTTTTCATTTCCGGCGCGGCATTCGGCGCGGCAACCTGCAAGCCATCGTACTGTTTAAAGCCAAAGTTCCGGCTCTTGTCTTTAGCTTCAATGTACAAACTGTGCATACCGGGAGTAAAAGAAGTCGCGCAGGACAAACAAATGGAAGTTTTATACCCTTGAGGTTTATCCGAGTCAAGGTTTTCGGTCAGACTGTTGGCGTTGACCCTGATCTCGCCGTCGATTTTCACGATAACGGAATCCGGGTCGAGTTCTATGTCGTCAGTGAGATCGATCTTGAAGGTCGGCGCCGCGACAATCGAGTCGTTCGACCAAAGCGGCGAATCGCTGCCGGCGATGGTCACTTCGATAACCGGCGCGGTCTTGTCTTCCATCCGGATGATCGCCGGAGTGTTGACCGCCCCAGTTATTTCGGCCGGAAAGAAAAAGCCGGGGTAAAAAATATAGCTGGAGCCGGTAATTTTGGCTTGGTTGGTAATCCCGGTCTTGGAGGAAAAAATGTAAGCGGGAGAACTACTGGTTTTTCCGCCCGAATCAACGATCTTCGGCAGGAGTTTATAATTCGTACTTTGAGAAGCGAACGCCGGAAGAGAGACCAGCGCGGCCATCATAAAAATTGCCAGTTTTTTTATCGGCACTTTTTCTCCCTTGCCAAGGAAAATTTAAAGATTAACTCTCGGCACAAGCGGGTGAAATTATATCATAAATAGCAGTGAATCTGTATCTGTTATTTTCGCGGTTATTATTGGACTTTTATCAGGCAAAGTCCCTGCGGGGGAGCGGTCCGGCCGGCTAACGTTCGGTCTCTGTTTTTGATGATCTTTTTTATCCGCTCGGGCTCGATCTTGCCAAGCCCCGCTTCCACCAAGGTCCCGACCAGGTTACGGACCATCCGATAAAGAAAACCATCCGCCTGGAACTTAAGAGTAATAACCTCAACCTTCAAGCCATCCCAAAGGACGATCTTTTTAAAACCGATACCGACCCGCCGTAAATTCCTGACCCCCGCTCGTTCTTTCCCGCCGGCGTTGCAGAAGGCGGTAAAATCATGGCGGCCTTTCAAGCCGGCGGCCGCCCGGCGCATCGCTTTAAGATCGAGCTTTGGTTTGACCTGCCAGACAAAATGCCTGATGAGCGGCGGCATGATCTTGCCATTAAAGATCAGGTATTCGTAGGTCTTGTTCTTGGCGGCAAAACGGGGAACAAAAGAATCCGGCGCCCGATCGGCTTTGATCACCCGGATGCTCTCCGGCAAAAGAGCGTTCAGCGCGAGCGGCAATTTGGGGAATGGAATAATCAGCGGGGCTTGAAAGCTGACGACCTGGCAAAGAGCGTGAACCCCGGAATCGGTCCGGGAGGTTCCCAAAACTTTTATCCGACGCTTATAAAGGCGGCCGAGCGCTTTTTCCAACTCGTCCTGAATAGTCCGATGATGAGTTTGCGACTGAAAACCCTCGAACCCCGCGCCATCGTACTGGACAACTAAGCGATGGTTGATCAGAGAAGTTCCATCGCCGCTTTGACGCCGGCCCCGAAGTTGATCTTCGCTCCCAGCCGTTTGAACAGGACTTCCAAAGCGGCCAAAGCCCCGATCAGGTCGAGCGAATCAACATAGCCAAGGTGGCCGATCCGGAATATTTTTCCTTTCAGTTCGCCTTGTCCCGGAGCGACTTCCACGCCAAAGTCTTCGCGCATCAGTTCGCGGACCTTTTCGCCGTCGATCCCGTCGGGCGGGCAAATGGCGGTCACCGCGGGCGAAGCACAGGAATCATCGGCCAAAAGTTTCAGCCCCAGCGCCTTAGCGGCGGTCCGGAGCAGGTCGCGGTTGAACTTATGCCGGGCGAGAATGTTCTCCAGCCCCTCTTCCTGCAGCATCTTGAGCGATTCGCGCATCCCGAAGATCAGCGACTCCGGCGGCGTGGTATAAGTGTGGCCTTTGGGTGCTTCGGCCTTCATTAAGCCGAGATCCCAGTAATGTTTCGGACACTTGGAGGTTTCGTAAGCTTTCCAGGCTCGGGCGGAGACGGAAACGGCGGCGATCCCCGGCGGGACCATGAACGCTTTTTGCGAACCGGAAACGACGACATCAAGATCCCATTCATCGGTCTTAAGCGGCGCGGCCAAAAGACCGGAGACCGCGTCGACAATGACCAGCGCCTCCGGTTGGACGGCGCGGACGGTCTTGGCCAGTTTTTCGACGTCGTTGACAACGCCGGTCGAGGTCTCGTTCTGCTGGAAAAAGACCGCTTTGACCGGGCTCTTTTTCAGTTCGGCGGCCAGGACCGCGGGGTCGGCCGGCTTCCCTCTTTCAAACTTCAAGTCAATGACATCGACCCCGTACGCTTTGGCGATCTTAACGAAACGGGCGCCGAACGCGCCGATGTTACAAATGATAACCTTGTCTCCCGGAGAGAGCATATTGACAACAGCGACTTCCATCCCGCCGGTCCCGGAACTCGGGTAAACGAAGATCTCGTTCTTGGTCTGGTAGGCCCAGCGCAGGCCGTCCATAACCTCTCTCATGACTTTGGAGAAAAGCGGCCCGCGGTGGCCGATCATTTCGTGGTTCATCGCGGCCAGGACCCGGGTCGGGATCGGGGTCGGACCGGGGATCATCAGATAATATTTTAGCGGTTTCTTTGGCATGTTGATAGTCCTTTCATAAAAAGATATCTAGATTATAACATAAAAGTTATAAAATTTTTAACCGCCCCGATCCAATCGGGGCGGTTAGAACGGCAAGAACTAGCCGTGCTTGAGCTTCAGGTAAATGATAGTAAAAGCAAGAACAAGGGTCACGGAATTGGCGATAATAACCGGCCAGGAGCCGAGTTGAAGGCCGTAGATGGTCCAGAGAATAAGTCCGACAGAAAAAAGAACGTACATTAACAGGGAAATGTCTTTGGTGTGTCTGGTTGAAATAGTTTTTATAACTTGCGGGAGAAAGGCGGCGGTCGTTAATGTCCCGGCCGCGATCCCAAGCCAAAATAATCGGTCCACCCCGGTCTCCTTTCTACTCGACCTGATAAAGCAAATGCCAGCCGCCGTAATCGTACGGCGAGGTCGTGTCGGAAAGGGTCCCCGAGTTAAAGACCCCGATGTATAATTGCTTGATCCCGGTCGTCTCGGTCGAAGAAACGGTCAAGAAATTAGCGGCGCCGGAAAAGACCCCGGCCGGAGATTCTTTGTTGAGCGGCGCGCGAAAAACGGTCTTTAACGACGGCCAGATATAGACCAGCGGCTTATAGCCTCCCTCGGCGGCGGCATAAACCGTAACTTCGATCGTGCTTCCCCGTCGAACCTTGGGAATCGAGCTTAAATTTATCCAGGGACCGCCAACCGAAGCTTCGACCGTCACTTCAGCGATCACCGTGCCGTCCGATGATAAGACCACTTTGCTCATCGTCACGTCACAGGGAACGGAACCGATCCCCAAAGTCGGAGTTTGTTTAGTTGATTTGGCGACAGCCGGAGAAAGTTGGGCCAGGCTCCAGGTCGTGCCGTTATTGGCCGAAGTCAGCTGGGCGTAGCGGGTGATCTCCTGTGAAAAATACTTCACCCGTTTGACCGAACCGGGGGTCAAATGATAATAAAGGGTCCCTTCGACGGATCGAACGACTTTAACGACCGCGTTGGCGGAGTCCTGGCTAATGATGGTATAAGCAGGAGTAGCCGGCGAACCAATATGGCGGTACCAACTGTATGATTCACTGGAAGACTGAAAAACCGTGACGCCGCCGGTGGTCTCGGCGTCGGAAGAACCAAAATCAAAATAATCGGTCTGGTTATCGAGAGTGGTTTGGATCGCTTGGTTGACGGTAGACGAAGTTGAGCTGGTCCCGCAACCGATCAAGGCGGCCGTTAACAGCAACAAGGCGAACAGCACAGTTCTTTTCAAGATCAGCCTCCATGTCACCCGGGCGGATTCTTAAGTTATTGTAACATATGATATACTTAAAACAAATGAATTTTTGAAGGAGATGCGCCATGGCTTGGAAAGGTTTAATCGAAGAGTACCGCCAATATTTACCCGTAACCGACGAAACCCCGGTCATTGCCCTAGGCGAAGGAAATACCCCGCTGATCAAGGCTAACCACTTAAGCGATTTGGTCCGCTGTCAGGTTTACCTTAAATACGAAGGGATGAACCCGACCGGATCGTTCAAGGACCGCGGCATGACCCTGGCGATCAGCAAGGCCAAAGAGAACAACAGCCAGGCGGTCATCTGCGCCTCGACCGGCAACACTTCCGCCTCCGCGGCCGCCTACTCGGCCCGGGCGGGTCTCGACTGCATTGTTATTATTCCCAAAGGAAAGATCGCCCTCGGCAAACTTTCCCAGGCGATCATGCACGGAGCGAAAGTTTTTGAAGTCGACGGCAACTTCGACCAGGCGCTCGACCTGGTCAGGGAAATGGGGGAAAAATACCCGGTCGAGATCGTCAATTCGATCAACCCCTACCGGATCGAGGGGCAAAAGACCGGCGCCTTTGAGATCTGCGACCAGCTGAACGCCGTCCCCGACTACCACTTCATCCCGGTCGGCAACGCCGGGAACATCACCGCCTACTGGAAAGGTTACAAAGAATATTTCGCCGCCAACAAGATCTCAACACTGCCGAAGATGATGGGCTTCCAGGCCGAAGGGGCCGCCCCCATCGTCCGCGGCCATCCGATCGAAAAGCCGGAGACCCTGGCAACCGCCATCCGGATCGGCAACCCGGCCAGCTGGAAAAGCGCCGTCGCGGCAGCTGAAGAATCAGGCGGAGAGATAAATCTCGTGACCGACAGCGAAATCGTCGCCGCTTACCAATTGATCGCCGCCAAAGAAGGGGTCTTTGCCGAACCGGCCTCGGCCGCGTCGGTCGCGGGCCTGATCAAAGCAGCCAAAGCAGGCAAGGTCAAAGAAGATTCGATCGTCGTCTGCGTTCTAACCGGGCACGGGCTCAAAGACCCGGACAACGCCCTGATGTTCGGTACCAAACCAACCTTCATCCCCTGCAAAATTGAAGAGGTCGCGAAAAGACTTGGCTAAAGTTTCATTAATTAAATGCGGCAGTTACGAACAAGCTGAAGTTGACGCCGCAGTTACCGCCGCCCTCGCTCCGTTCGGCGGAATTACCGCTTTCATTAAACCGGGCCAAAAGGTACTGATCAAACCAAACTGCCTGATGGGTGAAGCCCCGGAGCTGGCAATCACCACCCACCCCGCCATAATATATGCCGTCGTTAAAGCGGTCGTCGCGGCCGGAGGAATTGCTTTAGTCGGCGATTCACCGGGCAACGCCCACGCCAACGTCGTCACTTCGCTGGAAAAAGCGGGGATCAAACAAGCAACGGAAGCGGCGGGAGGCGAACTGGTTTTCTTCCAACAAGGCGGGATCGTCAAAGTTAAAAGCCCGAGCGGCAGCCAACTCCTGCCGGAAGTGCCGATCGCCGGACCGGTCCTGAACGCCGACTTTGTGATCGACCTGCCTAAAATCAAAACTCACGGCATGACCCTCTACACCGGAGCGATCAAGAACATGTTCGGCTGTGTCCCCGGCTTTTTCAAGACCGAATTTCACCGGCTCGCCCCTCATCCGCGCGATTTCGCCAATCTGCTGGTCGATGTTTTCCAGATCAGCCGGCCGGGACTGACGATCATGGACGCGGTCATCGGAATGGAAGGAGCCGGGCCCAGCCATGGGACTCCGCGCCAACTGGGAGCGATCATCGCCTCCCCCGACGGCGTGGCGCTCGACACCGTCGCCGCTTACCTGATCGGCTTCGACCCGCGCGATATCGATATGATCCAGATCGCCGGCGAACGCGGGCTTGGCGTAGCGGCGCTCGAACAGATCGAGATCGCCGGCGCGACTTTAGCTGAACTCCGCCGGACTGATTGGGCGCGGCCCGATCAGCTCTACAAGATCCTGAAACGTTTCCCGGGAGTGGCCGGATTCCTCGCCCGTTACATCGCCGTCAACCCGGAGATCGACCAGAAAAAATGCGTGAAGTGCCTGGTCTGCCTGAAGAGCTGTCCGGCCAAAACGATTCATCAGGGGAAAGACAAAAAGGTCGTTATCGACCTGAAAAATTGCATCCATTGTTTCTGCTGTCACGAGCTTTGCCAGTATGACGCGGTGAAGCTCCACACTTCCTGGCTGGCCAAGCTTATGGGTGTGTAGTAAAATCAGCTATCTGTTTATCAAAGGAGAAAATCATGTTAAAAAAGATCGGCATCACGCTGGGAATCATCTGCTTATTAGTTGCGATCGGTTTCGGGGTCCTGGTTTATCGGCTGGTCAATATGGCCCACCGGATCGAAGGGACACTGGATAAGACAGCCATCGTCAGCCTGGCCAAAGTCGCCGACGGGACATACGCCGGCAGTTACGGCGATTTCCTCAACACCGTCAGCCTGGAAGTGACCGTCAAAAAGCACAAGATCGTCAAAATCACGATCATCGACCAACACAGCGGATCGGGTTACGAAGCGCTGGCGACCGTCGACCGGATCATTAAAGCGCAATCTCCCAAGGTCGACGCGGTCACCGGCGCTTCATCGAGCAGCCGGGTAATCATGATCGCCGTCAATAAAGCGCTCGAAAAAGGGGGTCGCAAATAAAGCGCTGAAATTATCTGCCCAGTCTTCCCGATAATAAATTCGGGAGGATCCTATGCGCGCCAGAACAAGCTGTTTCGGCAATTATCGATTCAGCAATCCATATAAAAGCTATCATCTAGCCAATTTCGCAATTGAAAAAGGGGCAAAACGAGGTTCACTCGCGGCAATCAACCGGGGGCTGAAAATTGCCGAGGCTCTGAATTCTGACCTTCGCCAAGAGCTTTACTATAACGCGGCGGAGGCCTTGGCCACGGTCGGCCTGGCAAACCGCGATCTCACCCTTTTTAACAGAGCGTGCGAACTGGCCGGCAAGATCGGCGACCTCTCCTTTAGGCACGCGGCAACGGAGGCGATCGCGGAGGGAGTGGCCAAGCTCGAAGCAGCCCCCGGGTTAACGGTTATCAACTCATTTTTCGACTTGGTCGAGGCGGACGGAGAACGGCATCTCACTTCAATCGCCCACAGCCTCTCCAAGATCATCAACAATAATCGCCTGTTTTGGGCGGAACAAACCCTCCGCCGGGCAGAAAGACCCAATCGATCTTCCACAATAACAACCTATCTAACTTTGACCGTGGCCTTGCTCACCAAGGAAAGTCCAACTGCTTTCATGAAGGCGGCGCGAATTGCCCGGGACTGCCGGCTTCAATACGATCCGAAGGCAAGAGCAGAGTGGGAAAAAGCAGCGGAAATTTATTGCCGGG
Source organism: Candidatus Margulisiibacteriota bacterium (assembly GCA_041661965.1). Taxonomy (NCBI): domain Bacteria; kingdom Bacillati; phylum Candidatus Margulisiibacteriota; species Candidatus Margulisiibacteriota bacterium. The sequence continues at coordinate 134,167 of JBAZTH010000003.1, read as the reverse complement.
AGACCCTAGCCTGGCCGGACGAAACGGTTCGGACTCTCGCCGATTACTCAAATATCGATCTCATAATTAATCATTTCTTCCCCCTAATCAAATTGGACGGGAAAGCGATCGCGGCCAAGCTCTCGGCCGGCTACGATCCCCTTTTGGCGATCGAAGCGGCCCTTTGCCCGAAAGTTAAACTCCCCGGCGCCAGTGAGATCAACGAACTGAAAAAGAACGGCCCGGTTGATTGGCCGGAGGCTTTTCGCCAGAATATCAAACTTAACTCCGGCGACCTGATAAATAACTCGCCCAACGACTTGGTAATGATCGGCACGGAAAAAGGAGGTCGACTTGCCCCCGACCAACGAACAGCGATCGAACAAATGACTGCTTTTATTCACCGGCAACAAAAACTGCGAGGACTCCCCTCGGTCGAATCGGGCTGGGAACAGCTCACCGACTTAACGAACGAATGTCAGGGCTATTACTTCCCCAGATTCGGTAATCAAGCTTTCCGGTTCGGTGAAGAGCTGGCCCGGCTTTTTCCCGGATTGAAAGTCCTGGATGTCGGCTGCCGGGTCCCGCCGGATGAAACCCCTTTCTTTGAATATTACGGACGACTCGGGGCCAAAACGGTCGGGATCGACATCATAAACGACGAGCTCTTGCCTCCCGGCACGAGGGTTGGCGATGTCCGCGCTCTTCCTTTTGAGCGCGCGTCTTTCGACTTTATCACCGTCCCCAAAATTTTCGGGTTCGGCAACCCGGCCGACACCATCCTGGAAGTCGTCGCCGGCCTAAGCGAACTCTACCGGGTCCTGGACAACGGACTGGTCCACCTGGCCGACAATTGTCTTAGCCCAGGGATCGTCTACGCCGCCAATTTGGCCGGCTTCCGGTATTATTACCATCGGGAACATTTAACTCCCGGTAAGGATTGGACCGGGCTGCCGGCCGGCAGTTTTCTGGTTAAAAAAGAAAGCGACCCGGCTCATAATCCTTTCCAACCGGCCATTAATTTATTGGCCGCCAATGAACTCGATTTTTCCGGCGGAGAAGGGACCGTCCCCTGCCGAGACCTCCTGATCCTAAAAGACGGGGAAGATTTGTAAAAAACGGGGTCCTGGATCATAAAGAAGCTATCTAAAATGTCACGACCCGGTCACTTTCTTTCACAAGGTCATACATATCCTTCATCGTGCTTATCGGACACATTTCCGTCCCTGCCTGATTACGCGACTTGATGCAAGTCCCGCAGGCCAGGATCTTCCCTCCAGCGCTCAACAGTTTTTCCGCTTGCTCAATGGTGTTGAACTTATCCGTACTGATGGCTTGATACTCGACCCCTTTCCCCATCAGGAAGACCTTAACTTCATCTTTTTGCCCAAGACTAAAGTTAGCGTAACGAAGGGCATTCCAGCAGGTTTCCGCGTCGTTGCTCGAAATAATAAGACCTATTTTCATTTTTCTCCTCCTTTTTTTGACATAACTATCCCATAATGATACGGCTTCAAATCAAATCGTTTTGGCTCGCTAAAGCCCGCTTCTTTCGCCCATTCAAGGCACTGTTCGGGCCGGGGGCGGATCGCCATTGATGGCCCGCGGGGAGTCGCCGGATCATAATTCCAATGGATAATTCCGATCTTGCCGTTTTTCTTTAAGATCCTATTCGCCTCAAGCAGCAACGCAACCGGGTTCTCAAGATGGAGAATATTAAAAAGCATGGCGTAATCAACGCTTTCGGGCTTGAGACCGGTGCCGTCAGCCATAAAATCGCGGAGCCGGGCCTCGACGTTGTTCGCGCTTTGCCTGGCCGCCGTCTCTTTTGTGATCGCGATCATTTCCGGCTCGATGTCGAAAGCAAACAGTTTTCCCGAGATTAGCCGGGCGGCCGGGACGGTGAACGTTCCGTAACCGCAACCAAACTCCACCGCGTCGATAACTTCGGGGCCCAAACCAAGAGTTTGCAGGATTTCATCCGGGGAGAAGAACGTCTCCCACCTCTCTTGCTCCGGCATGCCGCTTTCTCTGATTTTCATGAAGGTCCTCGTCTTTAACCAAGGTCTTTCTTTTTCTGCTCGTATTCCTCTTTATTGATCTCACCCTTGGCATATCTTTTCTTGAGAATATCCAAAGCAGTCTCATTTCCGGAGCCATTCCCGGTTTTCTTCGCCTGTTCCGCGGTCCATTGAACAAAAAACACTACGCCGACAATAAGCAAGATCCAGATTACGATCATAAAAAACCCTCCTCCGAACCAATTCCCATTCATCGATCCAAAACCCATCATATTCCCGCCTCCTTTTACTTGAGCTTTCCGATCAACTTCTTTGATTCGGACAATTGCTCAAACAACACTTCGCGCATGATATCGCAAGCCTTGATAACCTTCGGGTTGGCGATCCGATAATAAATATTGACCCCAGCCCTTCTGGTTTTAACTATCCCTTTGGAGCGCATCAGGCCTAAATGTTGGGAAAGGTTGGCTTTTTTAATTTTTAAGACACCCAAGATGCCGCCGAAAGACATCTCTTTCGTGCCAAGGGTATTAATTATCTCCAGCCTTTTGGGATTAGCCAGGGTTTTGCAAACATCAGCGTGCAGTTCATATATTTGTTTCATTGTTTCGTATATTATAAACTATGCTACGGGGCTTGTCAAAGGAAAGAGCGCTTGGCTTATGGCCTATACGCAGATTACTTTCTCCCAGCTTGTTTACTTGGCGACCATTTTCTTTGTCCGGCCATCCGCCTGCGGCGGACACGTTTCTGTTTTTCTTAAGGTAAGAGAAACGCGCCCCATCCGGAATTTTTATTCTAATCCAGTGCCATTATTTAGGCATCTGCCTCTCTCAACACTGGGACAAACCGCTCAAAAGGTGTTTAAAACAAATATGGCCTTCAAGAGGTTTCATAAAACTCGTGAGGAACCGAGAATTCATTCTCAGGTTCCGAACGGAAGCGATTTTGATCCAGGAAACCGTCCCGATCCGATCGGGACAGGTTTCCGTATCTCTCCTCTTAGCGCTTACTGCTTATAGCTTATCCCTTCCCCCGCTTCCCATTCCCCCCAAAATCAGCTAAACTTGTATGATAATGAAAGAAGACATTGTTATAGTCGCTAACAGCCCGGGCGAACTCTCGGCGATGGTCAAACCGGTCGTCGACGAATTGAGCAAAAGCGACAAGCGCCTCATCCTGGTCTTAACCCCCTGCCAATACAACAGCGGCCGGGAACTGGAGTTCGTTAAAACCATGACCAACCTCTCGGCGATCGTCACTGCCGACCAGTATAAAAGATGGGCCTTCATGAATAAGCCCCCCGAAGGGATAACTTTCAGCAAAAAAGGCTTGGTCATCTACCTCGGCGGCGACCTCGCCCACGCCATGATCGTCGCCCGGAAATTGCACTACCCCGCTTTTGCTTACGTCCAGGACCGGGTCGGCTGGAAAAAAGCGTACCAAAAGTTCTTTGTCCCCGACCAGCAGACCTACGACCGCTTCCATAAACAACTCCCCAAGAAAAAACTGGCAATCGTCGGCAACCTGATGGTCGACTCGATTGCTAAACTTAAAAAGTGGAGCCCAGAAGAAAAAGTCGTCACCTTTATGCCGGGGAGCCGGACCTGGGAGATCAATTACATGACCCCCTTCTACCGGGAAGTGATCAAGATGCTCAAAGCCGAGGATCCGACCCTAAAATTCCAGCTCGTCAGCTCTCCCTTCATCAAAGCGACTCCAATTGAAGGGGTTAAGACCATTTCTTTCGACGATATAAATAACTCGGAGCTGGTGATCACCATCCCAGGAACGAATACCGCCAAGATCGCCGCCCGGGGGATCCCGATGCTCGTCGTCTTCCCGCTCAACAATCCCGAAGTCATTCCGCTCGACGGACTGGCCGACCTCCTCTGCCGGACCCCGATCGCCGGGCCGGCCCTGAAACGCTGGCTCGCCAAGACGATCAACAAGAAAACTAAATTTTTCGCCCTCCCCAACCAGAAGGCAAACACCGAAGTCGCCCCCGAGATCCGCGGAGTGATCGAACCGCTGGTCGTCGCCCGCCGGGCCCTTGGCCTCTTGCACGACAAAGCGGCCCGAACGAAGATGTCGGTCGATTTGATCAAAGCGATGGGCGAACCGGGCGGAGCAAAAAAACTAGCGGAGGCACTCAATGCGGCAATATAAACGGCTCCTTTCTTACCTAAAACCACATTTACCACAGATTATGCTGGCAACTTTCTGCACCATACTGGTCGCGGCGGCTACGCTCCTGATCGCCCCGCTGGCGGGCAACGCTTTTAAGGCGATCGAGGAAAAGAACTTCTATCTGCTGAATATTACCGCCGCCGGGATCATCGGGCTTTACTTCATCAAAGGGCTCTTCACCTACGGCCAGGGCTATCTTTCCTGTTACGTCTCCAATAAAATCATCATCAATCTCCGGCAACAACTCTACCGCCACCTGGAACGGCTCTCCCTCGATTTCTACAGCCATTGGCACTCCGGCGAGATTCTCTCCCGGATGATGAACGACATCACCACCCTGCAAATGACGATCTTGACCGGTTTCACGGCGATCGTTCCGCAAACGATCCTGCTGGTCGGCTTAATGGGCTATATCTTCTGGCTCAACTGGCGCTTGTCCCTTCTGACTTTTATCGCTCTGCCGCTGATCGTCCAGGTGATCAGGATGTTCGCCACCGAACTGCGGCATGTCAGCGAGCGGGTCCAGCAAAAAACCGCCGACATCACTTCTCACGTCCAGGAAACGGTTTCCCAGATCAAAACGGTGCAGTCCTTTACTATGGAAGAAGCGGAAGCGGCCAAGTTCAAGAAGGAGAACGATCACTCTTTTGACATCACCATGAAGGGAGAACAACTCCTGGCGACGCAAATCCCGGTTATCGCTTTCCTGCAGGCGATCGCCACCGTCGCCATCGTCTGGTACGGCGGGATGGAGATCATTAATGGGACCCTGACCCTGCCGCAGCTGATCTCGTTCGCCACAGCTCTTGGAATCATGACCGATCCGGGAAGTACCTTGAGCAAGTCGTTCACCGTCTTCCAGCAGGGGATGGCTTCGGCCAAACGGATCTTCGAGCTTCTTGACGCGCCGATCTCGATCGTCGACAAGCCGGGAGCCAAGCCGCTGCCCAAGATCGCCGGCCAGGTCGAGCTTAAAAATATCTCCTTCGCTTACGAAACCGAACCGGTCCTGGAAAATATCAACCTCGCGGTCAAGCCGGGAGAGATGATCGCCCTCGTCGGGCGGACCGGTTCCGGCAAGAGCACTTTAGTCAACCTTCTCCCCCGCTTCTTCGACCCGCGCTCCGGCCAGGTCCTGATCGACGGGATCGACTTGCGCGACGTCACGGTCGAATCGCTCCGCCGCCAGATCGCTATCGTCCCGCAGGAGATCGCCCTCTTCCGCGGCACGATCCGCGAGAACCTCGCCTACGGCCGGCCCGAGGCGAGCGAAGCGGAGATCGTTGCCGCCGCCAAAGCGGCCAACGCTTACAACTTTATCGCCGAACTCCCCAACGGGTTAGACTCTGAAGTCGGCGAGCGGGGGGCCAAGCTCTCCGGCGGCGAGAAACAGCGGATCGCCATCGCCCGGGCGATCCTGCGCGATCCCAGGATCCTGATCCTCGACGAAGCGACCTCGTCGCTAGACGTCGAGACCGAAAGCCTCCTCCGCGAAGCGCTGGAGAAACTGATGGCCGGCCGGACCAGCTTTGTCATCGCCCACCGGCTCTACACCGTCGAGAAAGCAAGCCGGGTCGTCGTCTTGGACAACGGCCGGATCGTCGAGGTCGGCACTCACCAGGAATTACTGGCCAAAGGCGGGCTCTACCAATATCTCAACGAGATCCAGGCTAAATGATCTTACTAAAACTATTACGCTATAAATTTTGGCTGATCTTCCGGCTCCCCCCGGCGGTCGCGGTCTATCTTATGCGCTTTGCCGCCGAAGCGGTCTTTCAAATCGCCAAATTCACCCCGGTCCGCGGGCTGGTCGCCAAAAACTACGAAATGTTCTTTCCCGGGACCGACGGCCGGCACAACGCCGACCAGCTTTTGCGCAACGTCAGCTATTCAATTTTCGAGCTCCTCTGCCTCCCCTTCTTTAAAGATGAGCATTTCGCCCGAGTCGTCAAACTCCAGGGGATCGAGAACGTCGACCTGGCGCTCGCCAAGCGGAGCGGCGGGCTTTTTTTAACGATGCACACCGGCAACTACGAGCTCATCCCGTCGGTCCTTTCTCATCTCGGCTACCACGTTACCTCGATCGTCAAAACGCCGGACGACCCGCTCTTTAAAATGATCAACGAGTCGCGGACCAAGCACGGGACCAAACTCATCAACGTCTTAAACGACAACATGTTCCTCGAATCGATCAAGTCGCTGGCGGAGAACCAGATCATCGGCCTCCTCCTCGACACCGGCGCCAACGAAGGACGCTATGAAGAAATGGAATTTCTCGGCCGGCAAATCCCGGTCGCGACCGGCTGGCTGACCCTCGCCCAGCGTTCGCGGGCGGAGATCGTCCTGTGTCTCGCCCGCCGGGTCGGAAAAAAAGTCGTCATCGATTTCCAGCCCCCCTTCCGGATCGACCGGGAGAACAAAGAAGAAGCGGTCGAAAAGATCAGAAACTATTTTGAAACTTTCGTGAAGAACCACCCCGAACAGTGGGCGATCTTCCTGCTTAAGGACGAGATCCATGGCCTTGTCCACAGAAAGGAGTCAATTTAATGACCGAGAAAACCAAGAAATCTTACCTGTCCTATTTAGTAATTCTGTCCGCGATCCTTTACTTTTTCATGCTCGGGAGCTTTTCGCTCTATGACGCGGCCGAGACGACTTACGGCGAGTTCGTGAAATGGATCCTGCGCGGCGACTGGCTGACCCTCCACTTCAACGGCGCGGTCATCTTCGATAAGCCGCCGCTCTATTACTGGTTCGTCGCGATCATCTCCAAGATCATCGGCTTCAACGAGTGGGCGATGCGCCTCCCGGCCGCTTGCTCCGGCCTCTTCACCGTCGCCGTCACTTACCTCTTCGGCCGTAAACTCTTTAACAGTGAACGGGCCGGTTTCCTGGCCGGGCTCGTCACCATGACCGCTTTCCAATTTATGGTCATGTCCCGCATCGCCGAGCTCGACATCGTCCTGACCTTCTTTGTGACGCTCGCTCTCTTCTGTTTTTATCAGGGTTATTCCAGCCACAAGAAATGGTGGTATACCTTAAGTTATTTCCCGATCGCCCTCGCCTTTTTAATTAAAGGCCTGCTGGCGGTCGCCCTCCCCGCCGGAACAATTTTTCTTTTCCTGCTCCTGAAAGGGGAACTGGGAAAGATCAAAGAGCTGAAGCTTCCGGCCGGGCTCCTGATCTTCGCCCTGATCGGCCTCCCCTGGTACCTCATCGAACTGGTCCGGCACGGTAAACCTTTTCTCGACTTCACCATCGGTTTTCTCTTTCTCGCCCGGTTCCAGGGGGTCGTCTCGAACCACACCGGCCCCTGGTACTACTATTTTATGATGCTGATCGTCGGTTTTGCCCCGTGGTCCCCTTTTATCCCTTTCGCCTTCTGGCGGACCGTTCGTAATTGGCGGAGTGACCCTTCCCTCCTTTGCCTCTGCCTGATCATCCCGGCTTTTATCGTCTTTTCCGTCGCCCAGACGAAACTGCCGAGCTACATCCTGCCACTCTACCCGTTTTTCGGCCTGATGGTCGGCCGCCTGCTCGATGAATCGCTCGACCAGCCGGAAGCACTGAAGATCGGGATGATCCTCTCCAACCTGCTACTGTTGGTCGTAGTCGTCCTGCTCTTTATCGGCTTTGCCATGCTCGGGAACGTTAATTACCCGGAACAGTACAAAGCCTTCCTCCCGGTCCTATACCTCCTTGGCGCGGTCCTCGCCGCCTGCTCGCTCCTGTCGATTATCATGTATTTCAGCAAAAACCGGGGGTTGGCGATCAACACTCTGGCCGGGATGGTCTTTGCCATCATGTTCATCCTGACCCTGATGGTCCTCCCCCAGGTCGAAGATTTTAAAGGGGCCAAGCCGCTCGGCCGGGAGATCGAGCGGGTCTTTAAGCCGGGACAAAAGATCGCCGCCTTCGGTACCGGCAACCGCCCCGGCGTCGTTTTTTACAGCCCGCGGACGGTCGAATTCCTGAAAGACAAACCGGCGGTCTGGACGTTCATCAACAGTCGGCAGGGTTTCCTCTTTATCTCGATGCCGGAGTACGAAAAGATCCGCTTCAATCTCCCCAAATATGTTAAGATATTGGGAGTTAAAGGCGACCTAATAGTGCTGGAGTGCCAATGAAACCGGAATTGACCATCGCGGTCCCAACCTACAACGAAAGCAAAAATCTAACCCCGCTGGCGGAGCGGGTTTTTGCCGCCCTGCGCGGGATCAACGCCGAAATGCTGGTCGTGGATGACGATTCCCCCGACAAGACCGCCGACCTGGCCGAGCAATTGGCTAAAAAATATCCGCTCCGGGTCTACGTCCGAAAAGAACGGCTCGGTCCCGGCCCGGCGATCATGGACGGGATCCGGTTGGCCGACGCCCCGATCGTCTGCGTCATGGACGCCGACTTGAGCCACCCGCCGGAAGCCCTCCCTGAAATGTACAAGCTCATCAAGAACGGCACCGCCAAACTCGTGATCGGCAGCCGCCACGTTTCCGGCGGCGGGACCTCCGACTGGATCTGGTACCGGAAATTCTTTTCCTGGGGGGCGCGGATGCTCGGCCGGATCTTGACCCCGGTCAACGACCTGACCTCCGGCTTCTTCATGTTCGACAAAAAGATCCTCGAAGGGACCGAGATCAACCCGATCGGCTGTAAAGTCGGCCTGGAATTGATGGTCAAAGGAAACCACCAGGGAAAAGTTATCGAATATCCGATCGTCTTTGCCGAACGAGCGGCCGGCGAAAGTAAAATGGGGAGCCGGGAAACGATCCAATATATCCAGCATCTGCTCGCGCTCAACTTCTACAAGCTCGGCCAAGCCCTCCGGCTAAGAAAGTAGCATGATCGACCTATCCATTATCATCGTTAATTATAACGGGGCCAAGCTCTTGGAAGATTGCCTCCGTTCGGTCTATGCCACCACAAAGAAAGCGACTTTCGAAGTGATCGTCGTCGACAACCACTCCGAGGACGACTCGCTCCAATTACTAAAAAGCTTCCCGGCGGAAATTATCGCCAATGACGAGAACGTCGGCTTCTGCAAAGCGAACAATCAGGCCCTCCGCCGCTACCACGGCCGCTACGCCCTCCTCCTCAACAACGACACCGTCGTTAAAGAAGGGGCGCTCGACCGGCTGGTCGAGTTCATGGACGCCCACCCGGGGGCCGGGGCCTGCGGACCGAAGCTCCTCAACCGGGACGGCTCCAGCCAGCACCAGGGCGGAATGCTTGGCCGCCGCTTCTGGCTGGCGACCAAGCCGGTCACGGTCACCTACCTGATCGCCGCGTGTCTTCTGATCAGACGCAAAACGATCGACCGGATCGGCCTGCTCGACGAGAATTTCTTTTTCTCCAACGACGACCTCGACTACACCCGGCGGATAATCAAGGACGGCTGGAAGATCTATTTCGTCCCGCAAGCGGAAGTCGTCCACTATGGCGGCTATACCACCAACCTCTTTAAAAAGATGATTTTCGTGGAAGGTTTTCGCGGCGGCTTATATTTCTGCCGGAAACATTACGGCCTGATCGCTTATCAGCTTTACCGCTGGCTCGGGGCGCTCCTCCTCTTGCCGGTCATCTTGCTCACCGCCCTGACCTATCCGTGGCTGAAGCACAAAGATAAGCTCGCCGCCTATCTTTCGATCTTAACGATCTTCGTTAAAGGAGAGTACCTACCCCGTGGCTAAGCTTTTACTGGTCAGCAACGGCCACGCCGAAGATCTGGCGGCCGCCGAGATCGGCGCCAGGCTTGCGCAGTTGCGGCCGGACGTTGAGCTTGCCGCCCTGCCGCTCGTCGGGTTCGGCCAGGCTTACAAGAAAAAAGGGATCACCAGCCTCGGCTTAAAAAAACTTCTCCCCAGCGGCGGCTTCGCCAAGGAAGGGCTTTTCCATTTTCTCAAAGACCTTCGGGCCGGGTGGTTCTCGATCTTCCGCCGACAGATCAAGCTTCTCAAAGAACAAAAACCGGACCTGGTAGTGGCGGTCGGCGACGCTTACGTCGTCGCCCTCTGCGGCCTCTTCGTCAAAAAACCGCTCATCTTTATCGACGGACCGAAGTCGGTGAAGATCGCCGGCTACTGGCCGCTCGAAAAATGGCTGCTGCGCCGGTTCTGCGAGACGATCATCGTCCAGGACCGGGAAACCGCTGATTATCTGGCCAAACTAAACCTCCCGGCAAAATTCCTCGGCACCTGGGTGATGGATTACGTCCCCTTAACCGGCGAGGACTTCGGCCTCGACCGGAGCAAGAAAGTGATCGGCATTCTCCCCGGCACCAGGGGCGAAGCGTACGATAACCTCGGGTTGATCCTTTCGGTCATCGAAAAAATGGCCGCTCAAGCCCGCGAAAAGTTCGTCGGCCTGGTCGCCTCGACCCTCGACCGGGAACGGCTGGCGAAGAAAATGACCGAAGTCGGCTGGCGGATGTACGAAACTTTACCGGCCGATCTGAAACGCGGGATCACCGGCATGCTGGTTTCCCCGCGCGGAACGGCGGTCTATCTGGCGGAAGGAAAATTCGGCGACGTCTGCGTCCGCTCCGATCTGATCATCGGCCTCGCCGGAATCGCCAACGAACAGGCAGTCGCGTTCGGCAAGCCGGTTGTCTGCTTCCCGGGGAGCGGGCCACAAACGACCCTCCGCCGCTGGCAGGAGATCCAAAAGATCACCGGGAAATCGATGGCCATTTTGAGCGGCAGCGCCGAGGAAAAAGCGGCGGCAATCTGGCGAATTCTGCGCGACCCGGCCAGGATGGCAGAAATGGCCAAGATCGGCAAAGAGAGCAAGCCCGACTGGGGCGGGACCGAGCGGATCGTCTTGCTCGTTCTAGAAAAACTTTAAATGATTAATCGCCTGCCCGGCTATTATCCCGGCGTTCTTCCAAGCCCCGACCCTTAGCTTGTCGATAATATAGCCTAAAATACTCAAGTAAACAGTCGGCAAAGTGTAGGGATAATATTTTGAGGAAAACAACAACCGATTTCTGGTATTATAATAATCGAACAAGGGACTAAATCCCCCCCCTTTAGCCGCTTCTTTTTCCTTTTTTTTCACGCTGGCGCTGCATTTATGATAAACCAAACTTTTGGGCGCGATCGCCAGGGCGAACTTTCCCCGCGCCCGCGTCGCCCAGTCGATCTCCTCGAAAAACAGAAAATACTCTTCGTTCATTAACCCGATTTTAGTCAAAAAATCGCGAGAGACCAAAGTCGAGGCCCCCTCAATATAATTGATCTTCCGTTCTTGTTTGATATATTGATCGATCTTATGCGGATCAAAAAGCCGGTCCGCTCCCGGATGAACGGCCTGCCCAAGCCATTTGTCGTAAAATCCGCCGCCAATCGCCGCTATTTTCTCCGGCTCATGATAATATAAAATCATCGAACCGCAAATCCCGGCCCCGGGCTTTTCCTTCATCCTCATGACCAGCTCTTTTAGCGCTTCCGGATCGACCACCGTGTCGTTGTTTAAGATCCAATAATAATCAAATCCCTCGTTCAAAGCATAGCGCAACCCGGCGTTATTGCCGGCGGCATAACCAAGATTTTTGTGCGTTTCAATTATTACCGGGCGTTTCGCGAAATTATTATTATCGAGCCAGTTTTTTATTTTGCCGACCGAGCCGTCGGTCGAGCCATTATCGACCACGATCACCCGGCAGTCTTCATAATGAATCGATTTTAAAGAGGCCAGGCACTCGATCGTATCCTGCCAGCCGTTCCAATTAAGAACGATTATCGCGACCGTTTCTTTTGCCATTTGTCGTTATTATACTATGAAAAATCGATCGGCCCATTGCTTTTTACTGTTACCGGCATGTATCATAATAAGAATGAACTGGCACTCTTCTGAAACTTACGGGATCGTCGCCCTGGGAGCCGCGCTTTTGCTTTGGCGCGGGCCGGTCATTTGTCTGGTCGTCTTTCTCATCCTGATCGGTTCCGGGGCCCTAACCCTCCGCTTAACCAATCTCGCAGCCAAGCGGGCGCTCCAAGCGCTCACGATCCTGGCCCTGCTCCTGCTTTCAGGGGTCCTCCCGGTGCTTATCGCGGCCGCCGCCTATTCCAGCCCGAAGGTCATCGCTTATCTGACCGACTGGTTGAGCCGGCGATCAGTATCATCTATAATTCAGAAATGAAGAAAATTTTTATAACCGGTCTTAGCGGCTGCGTCGGCCATTACCTGTTCGACGAATTGATCGGCGACCCGAACCTCGAGCTTTATTGCCTGATCAGGACGCCGCAAAAGCTGCGGTTCGATCCCCAAGCTTATCCCCGGCTCAAAATTATTATCGACGACATGAACAATATCGCAGGTCAGGCCGAACTGCTCAAAGAGATGGACGCGGTTGTCCACCTGGCGGCTGATTGGGGCGGCAACGAAGGCAATTATGATTATTCTCTCACATTATTTGAACTGCTTGACCCGACCAAATGCCAAAAAGTAATTTATTTTTCTACTGCCAGCATTCTGGGTTCGGACAATCAACCGATCGTCGAGGCCGAAAAATATGGCACCCATTATATCCGTAGTAAATATCGGCTATTCAAGAAACTCCCGGACTTAAAGATCTACCCTAACATCGTTACCCTCTTCCCAACCTGGGTGCTGGGCGGCGATCAGCGCCACCCCTTTTCGCACGCCTCCGCCGGTATGCTTAGCCTAAAAAACTGGCTCTGGCTGATCCGCTTCTTTACGGTTGACGCTAGCTTCCATTTTATCCACGCCCGCGATATCGCCAGGATCACTAGTTTTTTGTTAAGGAACCCGGCGGAAAAAACTTATGTCCTCGGCAATCCGCCGATCACCGCCAGCCGCCTGATCGGCGAGATCTGTTCTTTTTTCGGTTACCGAACCTATTTTCAACTGCCGCTCCCGCTTTTTTTGGTCAAGATCCTGGCTAGGATCAGTGAAAAAAAACTCCACTCCTGGGATGAATTCTGTCTCCAGAAAAGGCATTTCATTCATCAAACGGTCAACGCCTCTTCCTTTAATTTCAGCTCGGAACTTAGCACCATCACCGGGATTTTAAGGGACCAAACCCAATGAAACAACTAACCAATCGGGCCGCCCTTAAAGATAAGCACTTGTTGTTCGTGGCCGCTTATCACGTCAAACCGGCCGTTGTTCTCTCCATCAACAACCTCTTATCTATTATGAAAGACCGGCCGGACGTTTACCTGATCATAATTGACAGCGCCGCCAAGGACGGGATTGGTGATTACCTGAAGACCATCAACCAGGACCGGGTGATCATCGAACATTATGATTTTAATATCGGTAAACCGCACGGCGTCAACGATTTTATCGCCAGGAACATCGATGAGAGCAATCTGCCTAAAACCGCCTGGTCGATCGATCCGGACGTCCTCTTCGATCCGCTTAGCTTCGATCTGCTGCTGGAAGCGGCGGAAAACATCGAAAAGCTCGGCATGCTGGGGATGCGCTACGCCGACAACGGCTTTAATCCGGAGCAAGGCCTCTACTTTCCGCCCAAAACGATCAAAGGGAAAAACGGCAAGAGCTACAGCCTGGCTACTCCCTTCCTCTGCAACGTCGCCGGTCCGCTGTTCGTTATCCCGGGTTCGTTGCTTAAAGAACCGCTGAATTTTGTTTTCTATCCGATCAAGTTTAAGACCCCATACGGGCCGGACGACGCCGCCCTTTATGATTTTCTGAAAAAGCGCGGCTACCGGAGCGGCTATCTTAATGGAACACTGGCCAGGCACCTCAAGACCAACAACCTTTACGCCGATGAAATCAAAGCGTTCATTGCCCAAGAACGGAAATAATCAAACGCTCGCCGGGGGCAATTGAAGCGGCGGCCAGACTTAACGCTTATCTTTTTTAAAATACTGTCCCCATTTAGCCTGAAAAAAATCACCGTTCTTTGTGTATAACTCTTTCCAATTAGGCAATTTTTTAGCCGAGGTCCCATGCCCCTTGTGTTTAACCACAACCCTTTCGTCAAGATAAATGCTGTAACCGGCTGTCCACGCCTTAAAACAAAGATCAAGATCTTCGCCGCCGGCAATCTGGTAATCTTCGGAAAACCCTTTCAACTCTCCGGCAAAGATCGCGGTTTTGGAAAAAATAGCCACGCCGGCCGGCAATTCTTTGCTGAAAGCCGGCAAAAGCTTAACTTTGGTCCCGGGCCACCATCTTTCGCCGACTTTCTGCCCTCTGGTATAACAGGGATAGACCAGGCCACAGCGCGGGTCGGCGTCAAAAGCAGACCGTAATTTACCGAACCAACCGTTCGGCAGTTCGGTATCATTATTGATAACCAGCACATACTCCCCTTCCGCCAAGGTAAGAGCCTGGTTGAAGCCATGAGCAAAACCGGTGTTCTGGGGAAAAAAATGGGATTTATCGGCCTCCTGCTTAATAAATTCGACCGTCCCGTCGGTACTGCCGTTATCAACTATGATCAATTCGTAAGGAACGTCGGTCGCGCGCCGGACGCTGTCCACGAACTTCCGGGTCAGGCCCAATTGGTCCCAAGTCAACGTGCAAATACTTAAAAGTTTTTTCTCCATGACAGATCAATGATATACTATTAGCGAGCTGACAACAATATGATCGCCAAAGAAATACACAATATTCTTGTTATCCGCCCGGACGCCATCGGCGACCTGGTCCTGACCCTGCCGGCGATCCAAGCCGTTAAGAAAAAATTCCCTTTGGCCAAGATCACCGTTCTGGCCCGCCCTTACACCGCGCCGCTCCTCATCGGCCAACCGGCAGTCGACGCGGTCATTTACGACTACGAACTGGGAAAATATAAATTCGACCTGTCGATCAATTATTTTAACGAGTTCAAGGACACGTTCGCCGCTTTTAAGGCCCGCATCCCGTATCGCCTGGGGGACAGCTCGCGCGTTCTGACCGGTTGGATGAACAACCTCCGGGTTTTCCGCCATTGGGAAGATCCGACCAGGCATGAAGTGGAATTCAATTTTGATCTGCTCCACCCCCTGGGGATCACCGATCAGCCGGAAAAAGCCAAGATCACCATCGCCCCGCCATCGCTCGCGAAGGCTAAACAATTGTTGGCTGAACACGGTTGGCAGCCGAACCGGCCGCTAGCCGGTATCCATCTGGGATCGGCGACCAGCCAGCCCTGGTCCACCTCGGGTTTTGCCGCCGTCATCGACTGGCTGGCGGAAAAAACCGATCATCAGCCGATCCTCTTGGGCGGGCCAGCGGAAAAAGACCGGGCGACAGAAGTTCTGTCCATGATCAAGGCCCCGGTCATAAATTTGGCCGGCGAGATGGCGCTCCCGGAACTGATCGCTTTGATCAGCCTTTTGAATTTTTACCTGGGGATGGATACCGGCCCGACCCATATTGCCGCGGCCTTTGACGTCCCGCAGGTCATGCTGTTATTGAACCCCAACGCCAAACCAGCCCGCTGGGGTCCCTGGGCGGTCCGGCATTTAACGGTCGCGATCGAACAAAGGGCGGCGATACCAGTTGAGGAAGTTATTGCCGCGGTCGCGGCTGTCCTTGGCGGGGGCGGAATAATTCGTTCGACGGTCAGGCCGCAGCCAGTTGCCTCTTAACCGCCTGGAACATCTCCTCGATCGAAATAGAATCCATGCAATGAGGTTTTTTATCACAGTTCTTCTTGTAGCAGACTGAACAAGCAACCGGCGACAAGAGCTTCTCGCCCAATTCGTATAGTTCGATCTCGGCCGCCGAGGTCGGGCCAAAAAATATGACCAGCCGTTTGTTAAGAGCGATCCCGAAGTGCATCGCTAGGCTGTCGCTGGAAACCAAGGTTTTGGTCCGGCCGATGACCGCGGCAAACCCGCGCAGGGAATGTGTTCCGGCGTTCGGCATTCCGCTCTCTTTAGCGATCAAAGCGTTCCGCTCCTGCTCCTGGTCGCCGCCAAGGATCAGGGAAACAACCCCCAACTCCTTGCGCAGGCGGTTGATCAGTTCAATCGTCTGTTCCACTCCCCAGCTCTTGAGCGGCCAGCGTTTTCCCGCTCCGGTATTTATCCCAACAACTGTTTCCCGTTTTCCAATCCCCAATTCCCTAATCACCCGTTCACCGTATTCCATCTCCTCCGGCGTCAATTTAAAAACGTACGGCGAGATCTCAATCCGCAAAAGCGCCGCCATATGCTGTTGGTAGGTGTTTTGGTTCTTTTTCTTGAGAAAGTTCGCCTGTTCCAGGCCAAAGCGGGAGATCATCGACATATCGAACCAGCCGGACGGCGTGTAGCTCTGCTTGCCGTTCTTTAAGAAAGCGCCGACCACCTGCTCCGCCCGACGGGAAGAAACATATTCGCACGCTTCTTTGTCGTCTTCCAGCCCGATGACCAGCTGATAATCGTTGAGCGACTCCCGCTCTTCCCAAACCGCAAGGCGATTGATCAGCGGATTGTTGAGCAAAATATCTTTAGCCGAGTTGGCGGTCAGCCAGTCGATCGTCGGGTCGTTGAATTTGTTTCTCAAGCCGGGGAGAAGCGAAGTCGTCCTTAAAACGTCCCCGATCGCCCCTAATTTAACGATTAGTATTTTCATATTTACCAGGTAATATATTTATGCCCCCTTAGCCAGCGGCTAAGAAGGGACCCTTGTTTGGCCAATTCAAACTCATGGAACGACCCGTCAAAACGGCGGGCCTGTTTATAGTTCGGCAGAATATCGGCAAAACAACTCTCAACGTCGCTAAACTTTTCGTAAGTCCCGTTAAAACCGGTTTCCCGGTGGGCCTGCTTTTTTCGCATGATTTGATCGACGGAACGGAAAGGATAATGTTTGTAGATCGGGAATTTGTTATAGATCTTCCAGCCTATCCCCCGCGGCAAAACATCGTACTTCTGGCCCAGATCGTAGTAGATCCCCGGCTTGTTGCGGAATTGGCGGATCTCAAGGTAACCGGGACAATACCAGAGGAGCCGCTCCTGGACCGATTTGATCGAGCCAAGATCGCGCACTTTATCAGAAGTGTGGAGAAAGAAATTCATGACGTACCAGTTGACCTTTTCGGCCCGGGCCTTTTCCGCCTCATTCGCGACCCAATTCGGATCATCATGCCAGATCTCGTCACCGTGCAAAAGGGTGAACCACCCTTCAACCGGATAACGCTCCTGGGCTTTTTCCAACAGGAATTGGCGGGCCCCATCCTCGAACTTTCGGTTAGGGAGGCGGTCAAGAATCTCCTTGTCTTTGAGAAAATACTTTACGCAATCATAGCTCCGGAGTATTTCTTCCGTTCTGTCATCGGAACCGTCGAGGACGAGGATAGTGTCAAAATATTTCCGGTTAACGTTCATGACCTCTTCGATCACGTCTTCTTCATTCCGCGTTATCATCAAACCAATGTTCTGCGCCATATTCCTCTTTTACCGTCTCCTTAATTTGACATTTGACATTGGTCATTTGTCATTTCCATTATGTGTTATAATTTTAGCATGAATTTGCCGCTTTTATTAATTGTCGCTATTAACCTTCTAAAGCTCGGTTTGGTCCGGTTTTTCCCGCTGATTGGCGATGAAGCGTATTATTGGCTCTGGGCCCAGCACCCCGCTTTCAGCTACGTCGACCATCCGCCGATGGTCGCCTACGTCAATTTGATCTTATCGACCCTTTTTGGAAACAGCGAACTAGTAGTCAGGCTGGGGGCGCTAACGATCGTCGCCCTGGTCACCTATCTGATCTACCTGATCGCTAAAGAGCTCTTTGACCGCCGGACCGCCCTCTGGAGCGCGCTCCTTTTCAACCTGGTCCCGACTTTTTTCGGCGGAGGGATGTTCCTGGTCCCGCAAATGCTCGTTTTTCTTTTCTGGTCGCTAAGTTTTTATCTGCTGGTAAAATTAATCAAAACCGGCGACGGCAAATACTGGTATCTGCTTGGCCTCTCCGTTGGCCTCGGACTATTGAGCGATTACGTCATGGCCCTTTTTGTCATCGCGACCTTCTTTTATCTGATCATCGACAAGAGCCAACGATTTTGGTTCAAAAAGAAAGAACCGTACCTTGGCCTTTGCCTTAGCCTTGGCCTTTTCCTTCCCGTTCTGGTCTGGAACTTCGGCCTCGGTTTCACCCCTCTTTTCTACTGGGGCGGAAAAATGGGGACCGGCCCGCGGATCGGCGACAACCTGCTCAACTTCTTTGGCCTTCAAACTTTGCTCTATACCCCCCCGATCTTTTTTGGCTCGATCTACTTAATCTATAAAGCAAGAAAGAACTTATTATTAGCAACTTTCGCCGGCGCGGTTCTTCTCCCCTTTACCCTGATCAGTCCGATCATTAACGTCGGCGGCCATTGGCCAGCCTGCGCTTATCTCCCGGCGCTGGTCGGCAGCGGCAAGATGAAACGGTGGGTGATCGGGGTTATGATCGGCTTCGCCTTGGTCCTCGATCTGGGGGGCTTCGCTTACTATCTCTTTTTCTATCCAACCCCGGCCGATTTACGGGGACAAGAATTTACGATCAACGCCCAGCTCCCGGCTTATTTGAAAGCGACAACGCCTAAGACCGGAAAAACTTATTACTTTGCCAACGATCTGGGACTTCTCGGCTTAGTCGCTTTCCACGGCCAGGTCAAGGTCAACATGGCGCCGGGCCGGCTGAAACAGGTCGACATGTGGGGAAAACCGGAATTAAAAACCGGGGACAACATCATCTACTTCGCGATCAACGAGCAAGAGATCGGCGACAAATTAAAACCGCGCTTCAAGAAAGTTTGGGTCGAACCGCGGCACCGGCTTTTCAATAAGGACGCCAATCTCCCTAACCTCACCAAGATCTTTCACGCCGAGGGTTATAAGGGGGGCAAACTTCCTTGAAGCGAGCCCTGCTCATCATCCTGGGATTATTTTTCCTGGCGGCGCTGATCACTCTGCCGCGCAATCCGCTGCAGAACGACGACGCCTCGCTATACGCGCTGGTCGCCAAGAACGCGATCGTCCATAACCAATGGCTCGCTCAATATATTACGCCGGGAGACCCGGCTTCCTTTATCGACAAACCGCCGCTCGGGATCTGGCTTCTCGCCTGGCCGATGAAAATATTCGGCGTCAGTGAACTGACCGTCCACCTACCGAATGTCCTTTATTTCGCCGCCTTGCTGGCGATCATCTATTTTTACCTGCGGAGAACGAATGGCCAAAGGCTAGCGCTTCTCTCCACGGTCATCGCCGGGACCAGCCTCGGCCTGGTCGTCTATTCACGCGCGCCGAAGCTCGACATTCTTCTGCCGCTCTTTGTCACGCTCGCCCACCTGGCCCTTTATGAATTCATCAAGAAAGATCGTCCCGGCGCGCTTTATCTCTTCACTGCCGCTTTGGCCGGCGGTTTCCTAGTCAAATCAGGCTTTGGCTTGCTCCTGCCCGGACTGACAGTCATTTTTCTCTTTATCTTTAATGCTGAAGCGCGCTCTGCGTTTCTTCGGCTTCTTTTCTCTTACCGGTTACTGCTAAGCACTTTATTGCTCGTTCTGCTGGTTGGAGCGGTTCTTGGCTTGCAAGCGGTCCCCCTGCGCGACCAATGGCTCCCTTATCTCCGGAGTATCACCATTCAAAGCAAATACAACACCAGTTACCTGGGGTTTGGCTTTTACACTTCAATCTTTGGCTTTCTGCTGATCTCGATCTTCCCCTGGGCGCCGTTCGCCCTGACGGCGATCAAAGGACGGCTGTTCAGCAAAGGCCTTAACCTCAACCGACTCTGCAATCTCTGGCTCTGGTCGAACTTTCTCTTCCTGCTTTTTTTCTATCGCCAGAGCGATCTGCGAACCTTTACCGTCTTTGTCCCGCCGCTCGCCATCTTAGCGGCTATTAAACTAACAGCCATCCAATGGAAAATACGGAAACCGTCCGCCGCGGCGGATTTATTCACGGGTTTCCGTATTGAATTACTCTGGAATCTCCTCTTCTGGTTAATCTTCGCGGTCGGTTTTATAATGTTACTGATCAAGCCTTTCAACGGCGACGGGATCTATCTCGGTGATGCTCTTCTGCCGATCGGTCTTTTTGTCGTCGCCTTGAGCTGGCTATTCTTCGATCTGTTCCGGCCGGTCTGGAGTAAATTCGTCGTCTTCTGCGCTTTGACCGTCCTGGCTTACAGCGCCCTCTTCTACGTCTCGCTCCCGCTGGTCAATTCGTTCAATCCGAATGTCAGCTGGCCGAGCATGATCAAAGAGTACACCCGTCAGGGGTACGCCTTTGTGATCTATCGGCCGCCCGACCGCCAGCTCTTTTATAGTCCCGACCTTTTTTACGTTGACTTTATGTCCGGCCCGGCTGACCTGTATTTTTGGGACCAAGTAAAGTTGAAAGATTTCCTGTCAATGGAAAAAGCGATCGTGTTAAGCGACACCAAGAGTTGGGAAAAAGCGAAGATTCGAGGAAAAGTGCTGGCGCGGGACAATTATTCCGAACTGGTTATAACCAAAGCGTATTAGTGGCACAGTGTATCCCGCCCTGCGAACCCCAGAGGAAGGTGCCAAATAGCCGCGAAGTTGTTTCTACCCTGATCCCCGCTTCCCGCAAGATCCGGGCCGTGGCAACGGCCGCCTGATCGAGGTAAACCCCGCCGTCCGGCAGCGGAAGCAAATTGACCGGCAGCCCGTCCTCTTCCGGTAAAACGCGAAACAGGTCGGGTTTGACCTCTTCCAGGAGCCGATCGATCAATTCCCTGTTCTCCAGATAATACGGCTCCGCCGTGAGAATGGCGTTCTCGTCCGGCAGGTGCATCAGGTTCATGTCGGCGTGGTCGTTCGGCACCAAAAACCGCTTGGAGGTGCCGAGCTCGGCCAGCAGCTGGCGGGGGAAAATATCGGTCCAACCGTAAGGGATCCGGAAAACTTGCCGCCCAAATCTTCGCAGGGTCGCTTCCGTTTCGCCGATCGTCACCATATTAAAAAGCCGCGATTCCGTTTCCAGCATGAGCCGCTGTTCCGGAGGAAGGAAAGAAAAGTCGGGAATGTACTGCTCCGACAAGAAAGCGTACTTATCACCGATAACGACCTCGCCGCCGCAACCAATTCGGCTGTAATTCTGGCGCAAGCCGCCGCCTGCCCAATTAAATAACGGCCGCCAATCAAAGCCCCCGGCGTCCGGATTAATATAAACCGTTTCCGCCAGCTGGGTAAAAAGATCTCGCGGGAACGAGAGGCCAATCGAGCCAGGCAACTCTTGTTCTCTTTTGATCAGCAGCAGATCGCGCGGCATAAGTCCCCTGGCGATCGCCTCATCGTTAAAGCCGGGATTGACCGTGTCATACTCGGTCGGGTCCATCGCCAGTAGGGCGGTTTGGTAGCCGAATCGCCGTAAATCGGCAAGGAGGGTCAGCCGCGCCTCGTCGCGGGTCGCTTCATCGGCGCAGGTTTCCACCCGCATCTCGATGGCAAGCGGCCCATGCAAGCGGTAGCCTTCTTCACATTCTTCAACCCAGTCAAGCCGTCCGCGGTGGCAAAGAATTTCTTCCGCCAGAGTAAGCGAGCCGTTAAGCTTCTCCTGCCGGCAGACTTCGAAAGTCATCCCCCAGGGGGTTTCCCGGTCGAGGCCACATTGCCGCAAGACTTCCTGATATTTGCCGCGGTTAATGAACGGCGTTTGCGCGGCGGTGAGCAACACCGGCCGTTTGGTTTGGTCCGTAAGCCTTATTGACATCGATTATTTATCCGTCGGGCGGCCGGCAAATTTCAATGTTTTTTTTCGGAAAAATCATTTATAATAAATCAATGCCGACAAACCTATTACTGCTCATCACCATCGCCACTTTTTTTCGCTTGGTCCTGGGGATCCTTTTCCCCCTGACCGCCGACGAATCATATTACTGGCTTTGGTCGAAACATCTCGCCCTCTCTTATGTCGACCACCCGCCAATGGTCGCTATCATCAATTATCTGATGACCTTCGGCCAAGCCAATCTCTTAACGCTGCGACTCGGCGCCGCCCTGATCAGTCTGGCAGTCACTTTTTTGATTTATTTTATCGCCCTTGAAGCGTTCAATAAAAAGGTCGCTTTCTGGGCAACCCTTCTCTTCCTGGTCATCCCGCACTACATCGTGATCTGGCTGACCCAGTTTGTTGAACTCCCCCTCGCTCTCTGCTGGTCATTAGCCGTTCTCCTGATGCTCAAAATCGTCAAAGCCCAACAGAAAAAGTACTGGTACCTGCTCGGCGTGATCGTCGGGCTTGGGACCCTAAGCAAATATACGATGTTCATCTTCTGGCCGTGTCTGGCAGTTTTCCTGCTTATTTCTCCGGCTAACCGCTTCTGGCTAAAAAGAAAAGAACTTTACCTTTGCCTCGGCCTTAGCCTTGGTCTTTTCCTCCCGGTCCTCCTTTGGAACAGCCGGCTCAATTGGATCTCTTTCACTTTTCATGGCGCCAAAGTCGCTAACGAAGCCTGGGGAACGAACGCGCTTGCTTTTGTCGGCGATCAATTAGTCCATTTCACCCCGTTTCTGATCTTCACCTTAATCCCGGTCTTTGGCTACGCTTTGAAAAAGAACGATTATTCCCGCTTGCTCTTTGCCTTTTCCTTTCCGGTCTTGATCGTTTTCTTTCTCCTCTCCTTTAAGGTCAAGGTCTGGGCCCATTGGCCGTCGATCGGCTACCTGGCCGCTTTGCCGCTGACCGCCGCTTATCTCGATGAATACGGCAAATCGCTGAAGAAGTTTATTCTTTGGATCAGCTTATTCTCCCTCTTGGTTATGGCGATCCTCCTTTGGGGTTCCCCCGGGATCCTCCTCCACCAGAAAGATTACGCGAAGAACAAAGAACTGGCCATCACTCTGCCAAAAGAGAAGGTTTTCGCCCGGACCAACGTCTCGTCATCCTTGCTTGAGTTTTACCTGGGGCGCCAAACCTACATGGCGACCGGCTTCCTGAAACCAGGGCCGCTCTGGGGAGAGAAGCAGTACGAGCTCTGGGGGATCCCCGACCTGAAAAAGGGAGAAACCGTCATTTATTACGGCGAAGAAAGTAAAGAATTCAAAGCCGCGGCGGGACAAGAATTCGCCAAGATCTCCGAATTAAAAGGCTTGAAGCTTTATTTGATCGAGGATTATATCACTAATAACTATAAGTTTTTCCGCTTGTCTGGTTTTAAGGGATCAGGGCACCCGTAGAAAAGCTGAAATAATCACCGGTTTTTCATGATAATATTTTATGAAAGTTCCAGTGACTAATTTTGGTCCCCGGCTCTGTCGGCCCGCCTTCGCCGCGGCAATTAATGAGCTTAGCGCTTTCCGTCCGAAAGAATTCTGCCGGGAAGCGGCCGATCGGATCGCTCAAGCGCAAGGTTTCCCTTCACATTCAGCCATAAAAATATATCATAGCGATAAGCTCTCGATCATTAAAGAAATGATCGAGGAAGAACAGCTTTTAGACATAGTTAAGCAATTATCTCAAGCGCAGATAATGATGCAGTTGGCTACTCCGGCAAATTCTGATTTTTCTTTCCAGTCTTTTGGCCCGATTGAAATGGCCAGGCGGCTGATCTTTCTTGGCCAGAAACCTGTCGGCATCCAACTAGCCAGCAACTGGGGATTATATCCCTTGTTCTTAAAGGAAGCGATCGGCTTGACTGGTTTTTCCGGTATTGATTGTGATCCCCACGCCGTTGCTTTTGCCCGGGAAATCGGCGCTCCGGTCAAAGAGGCCGATGCCAGAGCCCTTCCTTTTCCTGATGGTTCTCTTGACCTAATTATCAGTTCCCACTTCCTGGACCACAGCTACATCAGCTTGATCGACCGCCTTAATCATTTAAGCGGGCACTATACTGAAGATTTTCAAACGACCGTCAGGCGTGAAATCATTCGGGTTTTAAAGCCCGGAGGCTGGTTCTTGACCCAAACCGAGGTTCTCTCCGAGGCCGATCTGACCACATCCTGGCGGGAAAACATTTCGCAATTGGCAACTTTCAACTTTGGGAAAGAGGTCCATTTCGACAATCTTTTCGCCGCGCAAAAAGGCTAGCGCCAAACCCCGGCAATCGGCCGGCCGCATTTCGGACAAGCCGTTTCGCCGTCGATCAGGTTCGAGAGGACTGAAAAACCGGACCGGGTGATCAGCGGTTCTTTACACTGCGGACAAAAAGTGTCTTCCGCTTCGGCGATCGGCAAATTCCCGGTATAAACATATTTCAACCCCGCGGCCAGTCCGATATCCCTGGCCCGGCGGAGGGTCGTTTCCGGCGTCGGAGGAAGATCCACCAGTTTATAAGTCGGGAAAAAAGCGGAAAGGTGCCAGGGAGTTTCCTCTCCCAGTTCGTTCTTGATAAAGGCGGCCAGCTCGGTTAGCTCCTGATCGGAATCGTTCAGGCCGGGAACAAGCAAAGTCGTGAGCTCGACCCAGATCCGAAGTTGTTTCATCAGCTTCAAAGTCTCCAGGACCGGCGCCAGGCGGCCCCCGCAGATCTTTCGGTAATATTCATCACGGAACGATTTGAGGTCGACATTGGCGGCGTCAAGGTACGGAGCGACCATTTCCAGCGGGGCCCGATTGATGAAGCCGTTGGTGACAAAAACATTGCGGAGCCCCCTGGTTTTAGCCAGCTTGGCGCAATCGTAGGCAAACTCAAAAAAGATCGTCGGCTCGGTATAGGTATAAGCGATGCTCCGGCAGCCTTGAGCCAAAGCGGCCGCGACGACTTTTTCGGGGGTCGTCTCCAGACCGACAATCGGCTTCTTTTCGCGCGGCCCCTGGGAGATCCCGTAATTCTGGCAAAAATCACAGCGGAAATTGCAGCCGACGGTAGCAATGGAATAGGAAAGCGATCCGGGGAGGAAATGAAAAAGCGGTTTCTTTTCGATCGGATCGACCTGGGAAGAGATAACGCGGTCGTAGACCAGGGAAAAGAGATACCCGTCCCTATTTTCCCTGACCCCGCAGATCCCCCGCCCGCCGGGCAAGATCAGGCAATTATGAGGACAAAGTTCGCATTGGACTTTTCCCGCCTCAAGCTTCTTAAAAAATAAAGCCTGTTTCATTCGCAATTGTTGCCGCAGCTGCCGCCGCAACCGCCGCAAGCTGCTTCTTCTTTTACGTCTTCCAGGCCGAACGGCTGGTATAAAACATTTTCAAAGGTAACCTCGCGTTCTTCCGAAGTCGCCATATTTTTCAGGACCGCCGTCCCTTTAGCGACTTCATCGTCGCCGATAATATAAGTATATTGGGCTTTGAGCCGGTCAGCCGCTTTCATCTGCGCTTTGAGCGATTTGCCGGTATAATCCATATCAGAGGGGATCCCAAGCTCCCGCCCTTTGTTCAAAAGGTCAAAAGCAACCTTTTTGGCCGGTTCGCCGATCGTCGCCAGATAAAGAAGCAAACCGCGGGAATCGTGCCCCGCCAATTTCGCCTGCTTCAAGACTTCAACGACCCGCTCCAAACCGATGGCAAAACCGATCGCCGGGGTCGCTTTTCCTCCAAGCTCTTCAACTAAGTTGTCGTAACGGCCCCCGCCGCAGACAGCGTTCTGTGAGCCCAATTGGCTGGAAACAACCTCAAAAGCGGTCTTGGTATAGTAATCAAGCCCGCGAACCAAACGATCGTTGAGCTGATATTTAACTTTGGCGTTATCAAGATAACTGCGTAGTTTTTTAAAGTGAAGGTCGCACTCTTCGCACAAATGCTGGGCCGAAGCCGGGGCCGTCGCCAGAAAAGGCTGACAGCCCTGTTCCTTGCAGTCGAGAATCCGGAGCGGGTTGCTCTCCAGACGTTCCCGGCAGTCGGCGCACATCTTTTCGACCTTCGGCCGGAAATAATCCTGGACCGCCTGCCGGTAACCCGGCTGGCATTTTTTACAGCCGACCGAATTAAGGTCGACCCGCAATTCCTTCAGGCCTAACGAATCAAAAAGTTTCACCGCCATGACGATCACTTCGGCGTCTAGAAGAGGATCGGCCGACCCAAAGACTTCCACCCCCGCCTGATGGAACTGGCGCTGGCGCCCGGCTTGCGGGCGTTCGTAGCGGAACATCGGGCCGATGTAGAAAAGCTTGGTGAAACTGTCAGGAGCGATCAGGTTGTTTTCCAGTCCGGCCCGGACGACAGCAGCGGTCGCTTCGGGACGCAGGGTCAGACTGCGGCCTTTGCGGTCCTCAAAGGTGTACATCTCTTTTTTGACGATATCGGTGGTCTTGCCGATCGAGCGGGCAAAAAGTTCGGTCGATTCGAAGGCCGGGGTCCGGATCTCCTGGTAATTATAGAGGAAGAAAATATCGCGGCAATTATCCTCGATAAACTGCCAGAGGCCGACTTCAGCCGGCAGAATGTCCTTGGTCCCTCGGGGAGCGGTGTATTTAGCCATGATTAAATTATAACATACCCTTAGCCGCCGCCCATCATTCGGATGATCTCCACGGCATCAGCCTCTTTCAGGCCGGTTTTCTGGAACTTATCCCGTTTAATGATCCGGCCGTTAAGTTCCACCGCGCAAGCCCGGGACGGGACTTTGAATTTTCCGAGCAGGTCGGCGATCGTGGTTTCGTCCGCGACCTCCCATTCCCGGCCGTTAACAATAATTTTTATCATCCCAGGATCCTCTCCCAATCCTTCCAAACCGGCTCATAACCGGCAGTCCGCAAGGCCAGGGCAACCTCTTGCGGGGTCCGCTCATCGGAGATGTCAAACTGCTTGCCGCTTTGATCGTCAAGCGCGTACCCCCCCGGCGCGGTCTTAGAACCGGCGCTCATCTGGGTCAGGCCGAATTGGAAGATCCGGTCGCGAAAAGCGGCCTTTTCTCTGGTCGATAATGTAAAGCCGATCTCGGGAAAAAGCAAACGCAAAGCACAGACCAAGCGGAGAAAGTCGTCGTCGGAAACCGGGTATTCCACCTTATAGTTCGTTTCCGCCGGATTGATCCGGGGAAAACTGATCTGCAGTTGGGTCTGCCAATAATCTTTTAATAAAGAAGAAACATGCGCCGCCAGTTTCAGCGCCTCTTCCCGCCAGTCATAGAGTCCGAGCAAAAAACCAAGGCCGATCTTTCGCATTCCAGCTTCAGCGGCTCTCGCCGGCGCGCCGTAACGCCAGTCGTAATCCCGTTTCGGTCCGTCCGGGTGGACCGCCTGATAAGTCGGGCGATGGTAGGTCTCCTGGTAGATCGTCAGCCCGTCAACCCCCGCTTCGATCAAAGAGCGGTAATCTTCAGTCATCATCGGATAAACTTCAATCGTGATCGAAGTGAACTTTTTTTTCAGTTCGGCGATGATCTGGCGCAGATAACTAACCGGCGCCTTGCTGGGGTATTCGCCGGTCAAGACCAGGAGATGCTGAAAACCTTCCCGCCTGACGCAATCGGCCTCGACCAGCGCTTCTTCAAGGGTCAAAGTCACCCTTTTGATCATCGAGCGCCGGTTAAAGCCGCAGTAGACGCAACTGTTGACACATTCGTTGGAAAGATAAAGCGGAGCGTAAAGCTGAATCGTCCGGCCAAAATGTTTCAGGGTTTCCCGCCGGGCGGCCGCTGACAGCTCCGGAAGCGCGACTTCACCGCAGATGATCCGTTCAAATTCCCGGAGGTTCATAAGTGGAGCGGGCTGGAAGCGCGGGCAAGATTACTGCCGCCGATCATCCCAGCCAAATAAGCCTGCCGTCCCGCCGCGACACCTAGTTTAAAAGCCGCGGCCATCGCGACCGGATCGTCGGCCGCCGCGATCGCGGTGTTGACCAAAACGGCCGCCGCTCCCATCTCCAGCGCTTCGGCGGCGTGGGCGGGGCTCCCCAAACCGGCGTCGACGACCACCGGTACTTTCGCTTGCTGAATAATGATCTCAATGTTCGCCCGGGTTCGAATCCCCTGGGCGGAGCCGATCGGCGAGCCAAGCGGCATGACCGTCACGCACCCCGCCTCTTCCAACCGCTTGGCCAGGACCGGATCGGCATTAATATAAGGAAGGACCTTAAAACCTTCTTTCACCAGGATCTCGGCCGCTTTTAAGGTTTCGATCGGGTCAGGGAGAAGAAAACGAGGATCGGGGGTCACTTCCAGCTTGACCCAGGCCGGGAGGCCAAAGGCTTTCGCCAATCTCGCCAGCCGGACCGCTTCGTCGGCGCTTTTCGCGCCGGAAGTATTGGGGAGGATCAAGTACTTTTTCGGGTTGAGATAGCCCAATATATGGTCGCGGGGGTTGGCCAGGTCGACCCGGCGCAAAGCCACGGTCACGATCTCCGCCCCCGAAGCTTCGACCGCTTTTTTCATTACCTGGGGCGAAGAAAACTTTCCGGTCCCAAGCAGAAGCCGGGATTTAAACTTTTTCTTGGCAATAACCAGCAAATCCTTCATTTCTACAGTATACAAAGAATTGCACCGCCTCGCAACATAAGGTAAAATCAGTTTCCGTGCGTTCTTTTTTATTATTGATTTTATTGTTAATCTGGCCGGCGACCGCTGCCCCGGAAGCGCTGTCGCTCAAGGAGCTTTGGCAGCCAACCTCGATCGCGGCCGATCCCGTTCTGATCAAGCAATATTCAATTAACGGGTTCCAAATTAAAGAGGTCTTTTTTCCCGGCCGCCCGCAAAGCGGCCAGGCGACCAGGATCTTCGGCTATTATTGCTACCCGGACCATTTCGCCCCGCTTCCCGCCCTGCTTATTGCCCATGGCGGCGGCGGCTCGGCCGACATAAAAACCGCGCTCCGCTGGGCCGGTTACGGGTACGCCGTCCTGGTGATCGATCTGCCAGGCAAAGGGAAACAACGCCGGCATTCACGCTCGACTGGTCCCGACATGGAAGTCAAAAACCTGCTCAATACGGCCGATCCGGCGAACAACTACTTAATCTTCGCCGTGACGGCGGCCCGGAACGGGATCGATTTTCTCGCCAAACAGCCGGAAGTCGATCGGAACCGGATCGGAATGCTGGGCCTTTCCTGGGGCGGGGTCTTAACCCTTCTGACCAACGGCCAGGAGCCGCGGCTGAAAGCGGCCGTCAACGTCTTTGGCGCCGGTTTTATTCCTGAAGGGTGTACCTGGCAAGAGCTGTTCGAGGCCAAGACCGGACGGGAAAAACAAGCTTGGGACAAACTGCTTGATCCGAGCAATTTTCTGGCCAGCCAACGGTCGCCGATCCTTTTTATCACCGGGACCAACGACCATTGCTACTATCTCCACACTTTTCAGAAAAGCTACGGTCGGGTAAAAGCGGAAAAACAGTACTACCTGGTCCCCAACCTCCGGCATCAGTTCCTCCCCGGAACCGCCGCGGTCGCCAAAGCCTGGTTCGATCGTCATTTAAAAGCGAAAAACAAATTCCCCGCAATCAACCTGATCTACGGTCGCGAACCTGGCGGCGTGACGATCGCCGCGGAAGTCAAAGGGGGTTCAAAAGACGCTAAGGTCCAGTTTTACTACGCCTCCGGCGGCGCGAGCGGCTGGACGGAGAAACAGTGGCGGACACGCCCGGTCAAGCTGTCGAGCGGCAAATACAATTTTTATATTCCGGACTACCTGATCGATCCGGAGATCGTCTTTTTCGTCAACGCGACCGACAAAGAACAGGCCAGTTCGACCTTGGTCCGGTCACTCTTCCGGCTGGCGCTGGATAATGGGGAAAAAAGTTACGCCGTTTCGGCCCCGGTCAGCGAACAATATAACCATAAGGCCCCCTACCTTGTCCTGGATCGTTTTAAAATGCCGAAAGACCCGAAGCTCGTCTACTCACCCAGCCAGGAAGCGTATTTGATCAACCCGCTCCGGGAGCCACCAGAAGGGTTACTCTCCAAATGGCTCCACTTTCTCAAAGTCAGGCAGGTAAGTCTCATTGCTCCTCGGGTCCTGGACAAATAAATTCCCCAGGCCGATTTGCTCGGCGTGAGCAACGATCTCGTTATATTCCTCTTTCGTCAGGGAAACGGACAGTTCCGGAAACTCCGCCGCCCGGTGACGCGGGCCGTATTGCGCCATCAGGCTGACAAAGAGATCGGGAGAAAGAGAAACCAAGAAATCGAGGACCGCCCGGCTCCCGGCCACTCCACCCGGCAAAACAAGATGCCGGACGATCAACCCTTTCCTAGCCAAGCCGTCATCGCCGATTTCCAGATTACCGACTTGCCGGAATATTTCAAAGCGGCCGCGTCGTCGCCATATTTAAAATCGGGAAGATAAATATCGATCAGCCCGTCAAGCGACTCCAATAATTCCAGGCTGTCATACCCGCTGGAGTTCCAGACGATCGGCAGTTTCAATCCTTGAGCGCGCGCCTGCTTTAAGGTTTCAATGATCTGCGGACCGTAATGAGTTGGAGAAACCAGGTTGATATTTTCTGCTCCCTGCCGTTGCAATTCCAACATTATCCCTGCTACTCCCTCCTCCTCCTTTTTTTTCCTGTCATTCCTTGTCCCCTGGCTGATCTGATAATTCTGGCAAAAAACACAGCGTAAACTACAGTGGGTAAAAAAAATCGTCCCCGATCCTTTGGCGCCGGAGAGGACCGGTTCTTCCCCGTGGTGGAGGCAAAAAGAAGAAACTTCAGGTTTGCTCCCGGCCCGGCAGATCCCCAGCTGGCCGGCCAGCCGGTCAACCTCGCAGCGGTGTCCGCAAAGACGGCAATTAGTTAAGCTCATCTGTTTAATTATACCCTGAAGCGGTCGGATTAATCTCCGCGATTGACCAGATATTTGGAAAAATCCTGATAACCAACGGTCCGATCGATAAATCTCATCAGGTCGAAATTTACTCCGCCGTAAAAATTATGCGGGTTCTTTTCTTCGACCGCGGAGATCCGCTCCCAACCGAAATATAAACCGAGCGGCAAACCGGTTAAGATCCCGCGATCCCAGCGGGCGTCAAAGCCGAGACCACCCCCTCGCAACTGCCGCCCTTCGCCGGCGACCTTCCGTTCACCCGCCGGCACAAGGCCAAAATGTAAGTTCAACTTTTCCGGAACATAGACCGACCGGCCGGCGCCAAAAGTAATGAAGCCGTCGCTGCTCAAGCGGAAACGGCTATCGGTCTGCTGATTTCCGGCCCTGACATAACTCCACTCCCCGTTCCCCCTGACAGTCAAGGCCCGCCCTGGGATGACGCTGAAGGAGAAACGGCCGTCGGTCATAAAGGAAGAACGCTCATAGTAATACGGCAGGTTATAGATCGAACCGCTGGTCGCGTACTTTAACCGGCCGGACGCTTCCGCCTTGATCCCCCATCTGGAAAAATTGAAATAGCCCTGACCCTGACAACCGTCAACCACTTCGCCGCTAAACAATGAACAATCGCCTTTCGCCGCCAGTTCAAAATATTGACTTTTAATCGGGGCGGTTTTACCGATCAAGCCGGGATTGAGGCCAAGAACCAGCGGAACACTGCTGCTGTTTTCTTGGACTGAAACACCGATCGACAGGTCCGGTCGAATAACGTCATGGACCAACGGCGGAAGCCGATACGGGACCTGTTCAACAATGACTCGGTCCTGAATAACAATGATCGTGACATCATCCAATCCGGCAACCAAATGATTGGTTGAATCATAAGCCTCGATTTTCAACGTCAGCTGGTCGTCCGCTTTGGTCTTCAGAGTAGCAAGCAAGGCTACCGGATCAAGAGTAACCGGCACGGCAAGCCGGCGATTCTGGTCAGACAGCATCGCGGGTAAAACAGCAACCGTTTGAATTTCGCTATTGTTTGACGGATCAACCAGTCTGATGGTCTTGATCTCGGCCGCCTGGTCGCCGACGATATTAAAGTTCTGCGGCTGATTGTTCGCCAGCAAAGAGGTCGGCGACACGATCAGGCCGATCGGCGGCGGCGGGACCAGACAAACGTTCGGTGATTGGCAAGTCTGGATTGTCGGCGGCAGAACCGTCGATTGGGTGACCTGGATGATCCCCGATCGGAGGGCGGAAAAAAGCTGGTCCTGGCTGGTCAGCCGGACCGTAAAACTTCTAATGCTCCTGTCAGCCAACATCTTGGCGGCAGGGATATTCAGCCTGACGGTCGCCGAGGTTTCGGACTGGTTCTGGTAGGAATTGATGACTACTCCATTGGCGATCGTTTGGTTCTGGTCGTCAAGCAATTCAACGGTCGCCGATTTTGGCAGGTTCACTCCAATTAAAGTAAAAGGCTGGTCTTGAACCCCCGGCTCGACGCTTGAAGGGGTCGCGGCCAGAAGGGCGGGACAAAAAGATTCCCGCCGCAGATTCGCGCCGCATAAAACGCTCTTTAGGTCCTCTTTTCCCTCCCCTTTATTCAAACGGCCCCTTAAGGTTTCCAGCAAAGCCCTTTCGCTCGCGCTTAATTGGGTAATGAGCTCTTCCCTGGCTTTGTCGATATCAGCCAGAACGATCTTATTTTGTCCGGCCAGTACCGACGCGGCTCCGGTGATCCTGTCCCGCACCGCCGGACTAACACTTATTCGGTTATCTCCGCCGTAGATCGAGGCGTTAGCGTAATCCAATAGGTCGTCCAAAATTAGGACCTCTCTGATGATCTCCTTTTGTTGATGATCAAGATTCGACTCGCTATTACATTCGATCAGGGCCCGGTCCAGGTCGGCCGAGCTTTCCGGTTGGTCAAGTTTTCCACTGTACCCTTCATAACGAGCCTTATTACCACCCGTTAACTTGGCGATCAACGCATCACGGACAACCTTGATCTCCTGGCGATTGAGCTGCTCGCGGGTCCTCGTTCCAAGCCTATCCCGTGAGACATTAACGTAACCCTTGGTGAATTTCTTATTTGTTCCGACATATCCAACCAGATCGTCCAGGATCAACAAGCTCCTAATATCCGACATAATTCCTCTCCCTTATTTACAAAGTCCTTTGTGGCGATCTTCGGCGGAGAATAAAGATGTACAGTTAGGCAATTCCGCCCCCGGCGGCGGAACAACAACTAACGCGTTCTTTACTAATAAAAGCGGCGTCTGATCTTCAAACAAGGCCAGGTCCCGCCGGCCAAGAGCGGCGTTTCTTTCCAACTTAATCCTGATCTTGATGATCAGTTCATCCTCATCGATTAAACAATGATCGATCTTGATTCCCCGGCCGCCACCGGAGAAGCCCTCGATCTTCGCCGCGACCCCCTGCCCGCCAAGGTCAACCGATAATCGGCTAACATCGGGGCGGCGGCCGTTAACGACCCGGAAAGCGAGGGTCAGGCTCTTTTCACTTTCCGGCCGGGCTGGGACCGGCAAAGCTAAAGGCTCGGTAATGATCAATTGGTACTCGGTTTTTATCGCCGCGGCCGCGACCAGCGCCAAATCCATTTCACTCGCTGGCAGGTTAAGATCGACCAGGAAAGAAAACGGCCGACTATTGTCCTGACAGTAATTTCGATGTCCTGTCCTATCGGCCTCGGACAACAACCGACTGAAGGAATGGTCTTGAGCCGGGCCGACCGCTATAATTTTTCCGGCCAGATAATTTACCGCCGTCCGCTGCTTCTCTTCCGAAAGCGACAAAAAATCATTTCCTTTGGCCGCGACCAGCAATTCGCGCGCTCCCGCGTCATAAAATGACATTTGAGAACACTGATTAATCCGCTCCTCAAGCTGGAAATCTACCGGCAATCCGTCAACGCACAGCTCACCACCCCGGTATTCCCGGCTGGTCAGAAGCATTTTGATCTGCCAATCCTGTAAATATAATTTCTGCGGATCTCTAATCGTCACGCTGGAAGCCGCGGGTTGAGGGGTCGGTTTTGCCATAGTTTTTTTACAGCCGCCCAGAAGCGCCCCGACAACGATCCCGGCTAAGGCATATTGGGTCAGTTTCGCGCTACGACTGATCATTTTCCCCACCTTCGATCATCGCCCACAACATAGCGTACTGTCCGGTGTTGGGCTTTTCCCGTAAATAAGCTTCGGCCAGAAATCGCAAGGGAGATAATTCAACGAGTTGCCCTTCACCGGCCGCGTTGAAAAGCACAACAAATTTTTCCTCATCGGTCATAAGCTGGAACGCAGCGGAAGGATACGTTTCAAGGATCGTTTTTTTCACAAAATAAGAAAGACTTTTTGCCAATTCCTCTTTGGCCTCCGGGCTTAAAACCGTACTGATCAAGTCAGCCAGCGAATCGTTCACCGGTTGTTCATCCGGGACGGTGAATTCGGCCGCCTTGATGACCGACAAGAGGGAAACCTCGGCCGCGCGCGGCTCTTTCGCGCGGACCTGATCAAGGCTGGCTTTTTCGTTGGCCAGCGGCTCCCGGTAGTTTCGAACATCGAAATAGGAACGGATTACCCCGCCCGTAAAAAGTTCGGCGACCGGGCGCAAAGAGCGGCGCCGCAGGATTTGCCTGGCCGCCTCGGTTTTCAATTCGGTCACGTAAAGGTCGTCCCGTCGAACCCGGACCCGGGAAAGATCGAGAACATTGCGAAAGCTAGCGTTGATCTTCATTTTATTTTCCTTTCTATCATCTAGGCTGTTATCTGAAGATGAACGGCAAGATTTCAGGCCAATTTGCCTCTCTTGACCAACGGAAGCCGAACCCCGTATACTAGATAAATGGCAAACCAATGGACCAAAGCCTTATTACGCAAGGATAAGCGGGCGCTCTGGCACCCTTTCACCCAAATGAAAGATTGGCAGGCTAACGACCAACTTATTATCGAAAAAGGTGATGGCGTTTATCTTTACGACACCGAAGGAAAAAAATATATTGACGGCTGTTCCTCACTTTGGGTTACCGTCCACGGTCATAACAATCAAACCCTTAACCAAGCAATCAAGAAACAGCTAGGCCAGGTCGCCCACTCCACCCTTCTTGGCTTAGCCAATGTCCCGGCGATCGAACTCGCAGAACAGTTGGTTAAGATCGCGCCCAAGGGGTTAAATAAAGTTTTTTATTCCGACAGCGGCTCGACTGCGGTCGAGATCGCCCTCAAGATCGCCTTTCAGTTTCAGCAACAAACCGGCCAAAAGCAAAAAACTAAGTTTCTAACCTTGACCAATGCCTACCACGGCGACACGATCGGCTCGGTCTCGGTCGGCGGGATCGATCTCTTCCACAAGATCTACAAGCCGCTCCTCTTCAAATCGATCAAAGTCACGCCGGGAGACGCGGACGAGCTGGAAAAAGTCCTTAAGGCGAGACACCGGGAGATCGCGGCGATGATCGTCGAGCCGCTCATCCAGGCGGCGGCGGGGATCTTGATGATGCCTAAAGGGTATCTCAAAACGGTCCGCCGGCTCTGCACAAAATACGGCGTTTTACTGATCGTCGACGAAGTCGCGACCGGTTTTGGCCGGACCGGCAAGATGTTCGCCTGCGAGCACGAAGGGGTTGCCCCCGACCTGA
This sequence comes from Candidatus Margulisiibacteriota bacterium, assembly GCA_041661965.1. NCBI lineage: Bacteria > Bacillati > Candidatus Margulisiibacteriota > Candidatus Margulisiibacteriota bacterium. The sequence goes on along the minus strand of JBAZTH010000003.1, from coordinate 98,772 downwards.
TGTGCGTCGCGAAAGGGATTACCGGCGGCTATTTACCGCTGGCGGCAACGCTCACAACCGATCGGATCTATCAGGCCTTTCTCGGCCAAGTTGAAGAGAACAAAACCTTTTTCCACGGCCACACCTATACCGGCAATCCCCTCGCCTGCGCCGCCGCTCTTGCTTCGCTGGAACTGTTTCGACGGAATAAGCTGCTCGCTAATATTGAACGGAACGTTAAATTGCTGGCACGGGAATTACCACGCTTTTATCAACTGAAGCACGTCGGTGAGATCCGCCAATGCGGCACCATGGTCGGGATCGAACTATTCGAAGACAAAAAGAAGCAGACTCCCTATCCGGCTAAAACCAGAATGGGACACCAGGTAATTCTGGAAGCGAGAAAAAGAGGGGCAATCCTTAGGCCTCTCGGCGACGTCATCGTCTTGATGCCGCCGCAAAACATCACCCAGGCTGAATTGAGAAGGCTGATCGAGATTACATACAATTCAATAATAACGGCTACAACCAAATAAGTCATTTAACCGCCCCGATCGGATCGGGGCGGTTAAATTCGTTCTGCTAATGTTCCGCCAATCCTTAGATCTTAAAGCTTTGCGAGAAACCACCCTGGATATAGACGCTAGACGAGGTGTAGGAATAAGACTTGCTGGCATCCGGGAAAATAACCCGATATTCAACGCCAGCGGTCATGCCGCCCAAGGAAAACTTAACGCCTACTTCTCCCTGATAACCGGTCGTGGAACTTGACGCGCTGCCAATCGTTAAAGTGTTATAGCTCAAACCGGCGCCGGCGTAAGGGGTCAGCATTCCGCCAAATGTTTGGTGATAAATCAAATCAACTGACACCGGCATATAAGTAACATCTGCGCCGCCAGAGTTGTAAGTAGTCCGATCGACCGCGCCCCGCACCGAAACATTCTCCGTGATGCCGTAATCGGCGCTGACGCCGTACATCAGCGACGACGAACCGCTACCGTTGCTAAACATCCCGGCCCGGCCGGAAACATTGACCGTCCCGGCGAAAGAAGCGGAAACCATCAAGCCTAAAATCAAAGCGACCAGAAAACTCTTTTTCATTTTTAACACCTCGGTTGTTATAATACTACAACTGTTGGCTGGTAATCAATCTTTAATTAGAACGGCATTTTCACATACGCCCCGATCGAAGAAATAAAGGCCAGGTTTGGATCGGCGTTCGCGGTCGTATCATAATTCAATATGGTGAAGGAAGCGCCGACGGTCACTTTTTCGTTAATCGCCTGCTCCAGGGCGTATTGCAAGCTAAGGTCATAGGCCAAATCGGCGTTAACGGTTAATTTTTTCGCGTTGATCCCAACCCCCCAGTTACCGATAAAATAGTCGGCGTACAACTGGTATGTCGTCCCCGAAGATCCGGATCCGGCGGTCGCGCAAAAATCAACCGCTCTTCCGTCACCCAGATCAAAGCCTAATCCCCCTCCCATCGCCCCCCAAGTGGTATTGGCGTAAAGGTACGGCGTCGCGGCATGGACTTGAGCGGCGGCCAATAAAACAAACAGGAAAATAATTATTTTTTTCATTTGATTGCTCCTTTTTTAATAACGTAAGCGCTCCCCCAAAACAAAGACAACATAATCAGCACTCCAGCGATCCCGGCGGTTGAAGTCGAAAGCCCATTTAGCGGCGCGGTTCGTTCCACCCCCTTTTTGGCAAAGCCAAATTTTTCCGCCACAAAATCAAGCCCATCCGGATAGGTTGAGGCAAAAAAAGCAGCCAGGATTGCGACAAAGACGGTAATTAAAAGCATTTTCTTCACGGCTATTCTTCGCCTTTCAGCATCGCTCGGAAAATGTTAATTAAAGCTAACGTAATCAGCGCTTCCGCAATCCCGATCACCAGATGGACCTTAACCATCGCCGGGATAACGACCGCGAAGGGAATCGTGCCGGAAACGCCCAACTCTAAAGCACAGGTAAAAGCGGCCAATGGGACCGAGAGCCAAGCGGCAACCGCGATCGCCAGCCATTCCGGAGCAACTTTTTTCAAACCATAATATATGTAGTAACCGATGATCGTGCCGAACAAGGCCATATTAATAATATTTGCTCCCAGCGCCAGCAAGCCGCCGTCGGCAAAAAAGAGCGATTGGACCGCCAAGACAGCGGCAATGACGATCGTTCCGGCAAACGGGCCCAGGATAACCGCGGCCAAGACCCCGCCGATCAAGTGGCCGGAAGTTCCGTTACCGATCGGAAAGTTAAACATCTGCGCGGCAAAAACCAGGGCCGCGACCATCCCCATTTTGTAGATCGTCCGCTCCCCTTCGCCGGTCAGGACCCGCCGCGCACCATGGGCTAGATTGGCCGCTTTTTTCCCGGCTGTCGCTAAAGCCGCCGCAGGGACTACCGCCGTTACGCTCTCCCTCACCTTAGCAAAACTGAAAGCTAAAACAAATGCCGCCGCGCCAACCAAACCACTCGAAACTTTTGGATCAAGAAACCCGTCTGGAATATGCATATTTTTCCTTTCAGAGATCTTTCCCGGTCGAGGTCATCGTCAGTTTACCGTGCTTAACCCCTTTGGTACTGATCAGCTTCTCCGACAATGCCTTGATCTCCCGGCTGGAACCCTTCAAGACAATAACTTCAAGGCAATTGTGGTGGTCGAGATGAACATGGTTAGTAGTAATAATGTTCTTATAATAGTCATGTTGAAGGTCAGTCAACTTATCGGAGAGGTCGCGGACATGGTGGTCGTATACCAGGGTCACCGCTCCCACTACTTCCCCGCGCAAAGCTTCCCATTCTTTTTCCACTAAATGGTTGCGGACCAGGTCGCGAACCGCTTCGGAACGGTTGGGGTAGCCCTTCTCTTCGATCAGGCGATCGAACTTAGCGAGCAAACTCGGCTCCATCGAAACCCCGAAACGGCTGACTTTTTCCTTGTTCATAGTAACACCTTTGTTTGGATGGTAACACCAGGACAGCAAGCTGTCAACCGCTTTACCGCGCCCCGGCAAACCGATATAATAACAGCATGAAACTTTCCGTCATTATCGGCACCTACAATCAGAAAGCGGTCCTGCGCCAAACGCTGGAATCGCTTTTCAAACAAACCCTCTCCCCCGACCAATATGAGATCCAGCTCATCGACAGTTCCTCGACCGACGAGACCGACCTGATGGTCCAGGAGCTTACCCCCCCCTGCCGTTTCAATTACCGGGTCGTCCCCAATCAAGGGAAAACTTACGCCCGGAACCTGGGGATCAAAGCGGCGGCGGGCGAGCTAATCTTTTTGACCGACGCCGACATGGTCGCCAAAGAGACCCTGCTCGAAGAGCATCTCCTGGCTCACGAGCGTAAAAAGAACGCCTCCTTCGAAGGCCTCACCATTAACCCGGACGGCAAGCCGTACATTAAAGCCTGGCTCTTCCCAGGCGCCCGCCTGAAGTGGTCCTATTTCCTGACCGGGAACCTCTCGCTCTCTAAAAAGATCATTGTCGAGGCCGGGCTCTTCGACGAACAGTTCAAAGGGTACGGCTGGGAAGATATAGAGCTTGGCTACCGGCTCCACCAAATGAAGGTCCCGCTCCATTACCTCCCGACAGCGGTCAATTATCACCACCACCCGGTCTCCGCCGAAGGGATGCTGGAGCGCAAATACCAGATGGGGCGCTCGGCCGCCCTCTTTTACCGGAAGCACCCGACTTTCGGGATCAAAATGTTCCTGGGGATGAATCCGCTGGCCATGGCAGTCTATCATTACCTCAAAGCCCGGCCGGAGCGGCTCGCCCGGATCAAATCGGCTTACCTGCTCGAGGAATACCAATACCGGCGGGGGTTAGAAGAAGGGTTGCGGGAAATCCAGTAGACAAGGAACCCGATTTTGTGGTAAAATAAATTATATGAAAGAAGGCATTCACCCAAAGTATTTTGACACCACGGCCGCCTGCGCTTGCGGCGCGGTTTTCGCCATTGGTTCGACCAAAGAGAACATCAAGGTCGACATGTGCTCCCACTGCCACCCGCTCTTCACCGGCAAGCAGAAATTAGTTGATGCCGAAGGCCGCGTCCAGAAGTTCAAGAAGAAGTTCGCCAACGTCACCCCCCGGGTGAAAAAAGAAAAGAAAAAGAAAGAATCCAAAGCGACAGCCGCCAAAAAGACCGCCGCTAAAAAAGTCGCCAAAAAAGCTCCCGCCAAGGAAAAGTAAGCTCCCCGTCCCCCCTACCTTATGTTCTTAGATAAACTAGCCAATGTTGAAAAAAGATTTATTGAACTGGAAAGCTCTCTGGGCAACCCCGACATCATCAACGACCGCGAACTCTTCTCCAACTACGCCAAGGAATTAAGCTCGCTCCGCGAGATCGTCGAAAAATACCGCGAATATAAACTGGCGGAAAAAGGGATTACCGAAGCCGCGGCCCTGCTCAAAGACGAAGGAATGCGCGAAATGGCCGAAGAAGAGATCAAAAGGCTGGAGAAAAAGAAGCAAACTCTCGTCTCCGAGCTTGAGATCCTGCTGATCCCCAAAGATCCATTGGATGACAAGAACATCATTTTAGAGGTCCGGGCCGGGACCGGCGGCGAAGAAGCCGCCCTCTTTGCCGGAGAGCTCCTCCGCATGTACCTGCGCTACGCCGAACGGAAAGGCTGGAAGACCGAGATCATCGACGCCAACGACACCGGGCTCGGCGGTTACAAGGAGGCGATCGTCAATATCCTGGGTAAAGGGGCTTACAGCCGCCTTAAATTTGAAAGCGGGATCCACCGCGTGCAACGGGTCCCCAAGACCGAATCAAGTGGCCGGGTCCACACCTCCGCCGCCTCGGTCGCCGTCCTCCCCGAAGTCGAGGACGTCGACATCCACATCGACGAAAAAGACGTCACTTTTGAAGCGTTCCGGGCCGGCGGCGCCGGCGGCCAGAACGTCAACAAAGTTTCGTCCGCCGTCCGGGTGGTCCATCTCCCGACCGGGACCGTCGTCGAATGCCGGGAAGAGCGCTCCCAGCTCCAGAACCGGGTCAAAGCGATGAAACTTCTGCGCTCCCGCATCTATGAAGTCGAGGAAGAAAAAAGGCGCAAAGATCGGGAATCGAGCCGCCGCGTCATGGTCGGCAGCGGCGACCGTTCCGAAAAGATCCGGACCTATAATTTCCCGCAGAACCGACTAACCGACCACCGGATCGGCTTTACCGTCCATCAATTGGACCAGGTCTTGGACGGCAACCTGGACGAACTGATCGACGCCCTTTCGACCGCCGACCGGGCGGCCAAACTCGCCAACGCCTCATGACGATCGCCGAGGCTCTGGCCTTTGGGCTCGCCCGCCTCTCAAACTTAGAAGACCCCCGGCTGGAAACAGAGATTTTATTGGCCCACGCGTTGCAACAACCGGCCACAACCCTTATCTCCCGAAGCGAACAGGTTATCGCTCCGGCATCGCTTGCTTCTTTTAAATATTTTATCGAGCGCCGGCTTACCCATGAACCAACCGCCTATATCGTTGGTTATCAGCCATTTCTCGGCCTCGACTTCAAAGTCGATAAACGGGTCCTGATTCCCCGACCGGAAACGGAACTGTTAGTGGAAATAGCGATTAGGGGATTGGATGGGAAGAACGTAGAACATAGAGAGCAGAACGTGGAACGTAGGATTGTTGACGTGGGGACCGGCAGCGGCTGTATTGCGATTACGTTGGCCAAGAATATTCCGGGGACCAAGATTACCGCGATTGAGCGCTCCCCTTCTGCGTTGCGGCTAGCGAAAGAGAACGCGACAAACTTGGGAATGATCGAGCAGGTTACTTTTCTTGAAGGAGACCTCCTTTCCCCTTTAAAAGAAAAAGTCGACTTGATCGTCTCGAACCCTCCCTACATCCCGACCGCTGATTTAGCCGGCTTAGACCCTGATGTTAAAGATTGGGAACCGATTGGCGCCCTTGATGGCGGCAACGATGGGTTAGATTATATTCGCCGTCTTATTAAAGAAGCCCCCGATCATCTTAATTCGGGTGGGATGTTATTGTTTGAGTTTGGCTTTGGTCAATCAGAAGCGATCAAAGTAATCTTCACAGCCGACAACCGTTACTCGCAATTTGAACTCTTTAATGATTACGCGGGGATACCGAGGATAGCGAAAGCGGGTATCTATCAGCCCACTCGCTAACAAAAAAACAGGATTTAACAACGTTAGCGCGAATAGAGTTAAATTTATCCCAAGGAATTAAAGGTTAGTTCTTTTGGGTCTGGTTCAGCAAAAACCTCAAAATCAGACAGGCTAAACCGGCCAGCAAAACTAAATTCCGAAAAGATTCCATCGCTATACCGTAAATCTCTTTGACTAACAACCTTGACCGTTCGGTTCGCTATAAGTGAGGCCAGTTTGTCCCAAGAAGCCCGCAAAATCCAAGGAACAGGTTCGTCCCTAAAACTTTTGGCATAAATATCTCTCAAAAGTAAAACCCGATTATATTCTTTCGGGGAAAGAACACCTTGATAAGCGACCGCCACAATGTCGAGCACTGAATCGATCCCAGCTACACCTAAGCCAAACGTTTCCGAACTCCCCCCGGCAATTCTTTGAGCGATTCTCCCTGGCAAATAGCCCTCCAGGGAAATCTCATCCGGCAAAATGGCTGCGTCAGCGACATCAGCAACGAACAAAGGCTTAGCTTCAGGGAAATATAATTGCCCCCCTAAAGCCTCAGAGCAAAATTCAACGATATTTCTCCGGGTAGCATGAAAAAAGTACTTTCCGGGCTCATGCTTATTAAGCTCTTTTATTGTTCCGGATATAATTGTGTGTCCCCAACGCCTAAGACCAACTGGCCCGATATTTGTCATGTATTTTCCTCGTTTATTTATCGGAAAATACCGACCATTATTTCACCATAAATGTATAACCAGAGGCCCAACCGCCAAAATCGGCCGGTGGCAAATAATCAAATCGAACGAAATTTCTTCGACTAAGTAAAGATAATAAACCGGGAGAACAAACGTTCCAAAAGGAAGGTAGACAATGTCCATTTATGACCGGCGAATCGCCTGCGTGACGGGTGGAACAGGTTTTCGTTCCGTGGCCAAGGCCCTGGCCTCGCTTTATCCCAACCCTTCGACGGTCCATGTGATCGGCACCGCTGACAGCGGGAGAAGCACCAGGCGGATCAGGGACTTTTTCGGCATTCCGGCAATCGGCGACCTGCGTAGCCGCTGTATCGACCTCGCCGACCGACGGACCCTTGGCTATCGCGAGATCACCGACCTGCTGGCCTATCGTTTGCCCAACATAGAAGATAAAACCGCGCTAGAAGACGAATTCGCTTCAATAATCGACGGCCGTCACCCCTTGACCAGCGCCGCCTACTCCGGCAATCACAAATTTGCCAAAATAATTGTAGCTAACCTAAGACGTTTTGACGACAAGCGAAAGGTCATCGAGTTGACCAAAGGCCCTTTTGACTTAAAGCAAGGGAGTATCGGGAACTTCTTCTTGACCGGAGCTTACCTTGATTTTGGAGACATCAGCGCGGCAATATTTTTATACGAAAAGCTGGCGGGGGTCCGCGGGCGGGTCTTGCCGGCATCTGAAGCGGTCATGCATTTAGCGGTTGAAACGGAAGACCGCCAAGTAATTGTCGGCCAGCACATTATCACCAAGACCGAGCTTGGCTCACGAATGCAACGGCTCTTTTTTCTCGACCGGGAAGACCCGGCCGCCAATGAGATCAAGCCAAAACTTAGCGCTGAAGCGGCAACCGCGATCAGGAACGCGGATACGATCGTCTTTTCCATGGGGAGCTTCTACACCAGCCTTTTATCCACGCTCCATCTGATGGGAATGGCGGAAGCGGTCCGGGAAAGCCACGCCTTGAAAGTTTTTATCCCCAACACGATTGAAGACCCTGAAATTCACGGGATGACGACGGTCGAGATGGTCCGGCGATTAATTGAGACTTTAAAAGGGGCAGAAACCGAAGCCAAGGATACCGATTATTTACAAGTGGTCATCACCGGCGAGCGCGGCAAAAACTTGAACTTAGAAGCCGGGCGAAGACTGATACCCGATGACACGAAGACCTTAACCGGGCTTAGGTTTGAAAAAACGCCCTTGATCTCTGAAGGAGAGCAAACGGGTTATTATCAGCCCGAACCCCTGGCCGACATCTTAGCCGCATTAGCTAAATGACAAACGATTAAAATAGTTATACAATTTCTCCATGAGCAATTTTAAGTTCAATAAAACCCCATTGGCCGGCGTTGTCATCATCGAGACCAAATCTTTTGCCGACGACCGGGGATTCTTTATGGAAAGCTATCACGCCCAGGCTTTTGCCGAAAACGGCCTGATCGTTCGTTTTGTCCAGGACAATCACAGCCGCTCGAAAAAAGGAGTGATTCGCGGCCTCCACTACCAGCTCCCCCCCCACCCGCAGGGAAAACTGGTCAGCGTGATGAAAGGGAAGATCTTTGATGTCGCGGTCGACCTGCGGAAAAGCTCCGAGACCTTTGGCCAGTGGCACGGCGAAATACTCGATCCCACCAAACAGCTCTACATCCCGGAAGGATTTGCCCACGGCTTTCTTGCGTTGGAAGACGAGACCGATGTCGTCTATAAATGCACCGACTTTTACGATCCGGCCTGTGAAAAGGCAATCGTTTGGAACGATCCGGGTCTTAAGATCAAGTGGCCGCTCGAAGGACTAACCCCGGGCATCTCCGCCAAAGACGCCAGTAGCCCGGCCTTTAAATCAGCCCCGACTTTCAATTAGGAGGAATTATGAAAAAACCGCTCTTCATTATATTAGCCCTGCTCTGCCTGGCCCTAACCGTCGCCGCCAAAGAACGCACGATCGTCGTCAATGGTAACGGGAGCGTCCGGGTGGAACCTGATTCGGCCAACGTCCAGCTTGGAGTTGAATATACCGGTAAAACCGCCCAAAGCGCCCAAAGCGAGAACGCCAAGATCATGAAACTGGTCATGGAGGCGGTCGAAAAGGCCGGGATCAAAAAGAATAAGATCATGACCTCAAACTTCAACATCTGGCCGGAGCAAAAATACGAACAGAACCAACCCCCCAAAACGATCGGCTACCGCTGCAGTAACCAGGTCAATATTTCGATCGAAGAGCTTGCTCTGATCTCCAAAGTGATCGACGCCGGGATCGCCGCCGGGGCCAATAACGTCGCCGGCCTGCAGTTCGCCCGCAAAGAGGACCAGGAATTCAAGAAGTTAGCCCTATCGAAGGCGGTCCAGGACGCGGCCAGTAAAGCCCAGGCGATCGCCACCGCTTCAAGCTTAAAGATTAAGGGGATCGAGACGATCGTCGAGAGTGGTTCGGTCGTGACCCAGCCGTTCGGCAACCAGATGAAAACAATGGCCGCGCTTAATGACGGCGGGAGCGAGACCCCGGTCTCACCAGGTTTGATCGACATCAGGGGTTCGGTCTCAATTACTTATCTGGTCGAATAGCTAGGAGATCCGCGACCCGTTGGGGAGCTCCTTCAGCGGCGAAAGAATAGTAATGATACTTCGATCCTCGTTCGAGGCGGCCATCAGCATCCCGTGCGAAGTTACGCCCCGGATCGTTTTCGGTTCCAGGTTGGCTAGGAAAGCGATCTTTTTGCCGATCAACTCTTCCTTGGTGTAGTGGAGCTTTATCCCGGCGACAATTTCCCGTTCTTCGCCGCAATCGATCTTCAGTTTCCAAAGTTTATCGGCCCCAGGGACTTCCTCCACCTCTTTGATCTCGGCGACCCGCAGGTCGAGTTTCTTAAAATCGTCAAAGGTAATATTATCCATCGCTATTCTCCCTTTCGTGCTTTCTCTTTTTTCTCTTCGCGCAAACGCGAGACAACTTTCTCCCGCTTCTCGGCCATCCGGTCGAGTTTGAAAACGAAGAACAAGACTTCAGCCACTAGCGTGTAAAGTTCGGCCGGGATCTCCCGGTCAATTTCCAGCTTTGCCAGGAGCTTGGCCAGTTCCGGATCTTCGTAGAGCGGTATCTTATTCTCTTCGGCGATCCGCAGGATCTCGTCCGCCATCATCCCCTTGCCGGTCGCCAGGACCATGGGAGCCTTGTCCCGGTCCATGTCGTAGCGCAAGGCGACGACAGTTTTTCTGGCCGGCGGCTGTTCTGGGTTTTCTATTTTTTCTTCTTCAGCCATGCTTATGCCTCAATGTCGATCCGCTTCAGGGCGCTTTCGATCGATGGTAACAGCGGGATCAGATACGCTTTGGTATTGCACATCACCCGGTCAACCTTGACCTGGTAGCCGGTGATCAAAAAATTCTTGTCGGCCAGTTTCTGTTGGAAGTCGCCGAACTCTTTGGCGATCAGGGCGCGGCCGTTGTCGCCGTAATCTTTTTCGGCAAAAACAAAAACAACGTATATTTTATTATCCTTGACGATCATCGAGATGACCATCTTTCCCAGACCATCGGTCTCGAATGTCATGACAACCTGGGTATTGCGCGGGTCGATCTTCGCCTTCTTCCCCTCGCCGTCCCGTTTAATGACGATCTCAAAATCCTTGGGCGGATTGACCATGGTATTGGGAATCTGCTGGTAATGGTAATTGACCTCGGTCCGTCCGCTTTGCGAGAGGATCGACTGGGCGACGACGTTCTGCATCATCCGGTCGAGCTTGCCGGTAAATTCCTTGACCGCCGACGCCAGGAGCTCGCCTTGAGCGTTCCGCGCTTTTTCGCCTCCGGCCTTCTCCTTAACTCCCTGTAACAAGGCCTTCAAAGCCTTGGCATCCATCAGCAAAGAGTTACGGTCAAGAGGTGTTCCCTTCGTCGCGAACTGGTCGGAGATCTTCTGAAAAGTCTCGTCGAACTGGCCGAGCAAAGCGGTCAACTGGGCGACCAGGGTCGAGTCCAAGAGCCCCTTCCCGCTCATTAGAGCGCTGGTCAGGTTGCTGATCCCTGACTGCAAGCCAGAAAGCTGGTTCGCCATGCTCGGGTTATCCTGCAGATATTGGCCCAAAACCTTCACCGCTTCAGGCGAGTCGATCCCTTTCATTAATAACATCGTCGCCGCCTGCTGCATCGCGTCCGATTTGTTCGTCCCCTGCAGCATGCCGTTGATCTTCACAAAGTTCGTCCGCGAAATCTCCAAACCGTTGCTTAGCATCAGCGAGGCTAATTTTGTATTAAAATCGCTCGGTTCAACTTGCAGCTGTAATAAGTGCGAGCGGATATCCTGAACTGTTAACGCTCGGGAAATCGTCTGCGCCGGCTTGGCGGCAGTACCGGCTGTAGTTGCGGCCGCTTGTTGAACAGGAGCAGCTTGAGCTGGTTTGGCGGTAGTTGAAACTTGTTGCGCGGTTTGGGCGGCGTTGGATTGAGTCGTGGTAGTGGAAGACGTGCTGGTTGGCTTACCGGTCGGCCAAATGATCGGCTTACCGGGATGGATCCCGCCGCCTTCTGATTGAAAGTCACCCATACTATTGTTTTATCGGATTAAATAGGCAAATAATTGCGCAATCCAGAGGGGTTACTTAGTTGGTTTCCCAGCTGGAGCCGCTTTTGCCGGTGCGGCGCCTGGAGCCGCTTTTTCCTTGACCTTTTCATCGGCGACCGCGGTCGCGGCCGCGGCTTCACCAGCAACTGGCACCGCCGCCACTGGAGCCACAACCTCCTCCTTAGCAGGAGGAACGCAAGCCGCGATCATTTCGGTCGGGCTGGAAAGAACCTTAAACTTACCCTTAGGCAGGTCGGAAACGTGCAGTGAATCGTTGATCATCAACCCGGCGACATCAACGTGGAATTTCTCCGGAATATCTCCCGGCAAACACTCAACTTCGATCTCGCGCAAGCCATGGACCAGGATCCCACCATTATCTTTGACCCCTATCGGGGTACCGGTCAGTTCGATCGCGATCTTAGCCTTAACGACTTCGTCCATAAGGACATGGGCAAAATCGATGTGGAGGATCTTACCATTCATATAATCATATTGAATTTCCTGGGTTAAGACCTGGAGGTCGGAACCGCCAAGTTTGAGGGTGGCAATCGTGTTTTTTCCCGTTTCAGAGCCTAATATCTTAGACAAAAAGATCTTATTGTCGATCGCGACCGCGACCGGCTTCATCTTTTTACCGTAAACAATAGCGGGAATTAAGCCTAATTTTCTTAAGGCTTTAACTTTTTTGGTCCCGATTCCGTCTCTTTTTTCAGCGGCCAGTTCAACTTTTTTCATAACTTTACTATTTTAGCAAATTGTTCGATCTTTGTCAAAAGGGAATTAAAGCATCAGCTTCCAGCATAAAGCTTAAAGCATTAAATCTTTTTCCGCTTAGTGCTCTGTATGCTTACTCTGGGTACTCTTTCTGCAGGCGGTTTTCCTTGTACCACTTCAGAATATCGCGGGCGACCATCGCGGAGGAGCGATCGCCGTGCTCGCCGTGTTCCACAAAAGCGGCGATCACGATCTCCGGTTCATCGTAGGGAGCGTAGCAAAGGAACCAGGCGTGCGGCAGACCGGGAGTTTGCGCGGTCCCGGTCTTACCGGCGGCCGGGATCCCCGGCACGCTTGCCGCCCTACCGGTCGCCCTAAAAACAACTTGGCGCAGGGCCGCGCGCACCACGTTCAGAGTATCAACCGTTCCCGGAACGATCCCGGCTTCCCGCGGCCGCTGCTGGAAAAGGACCGCCCCGTCTTTCTTCCTGATCTCGGCCACAATGTATGGTTGTCTTTCACGACCGGTCGCGATGCTGCCATAAACTTTGGCCATCTGGACCGGCGTAACCTGGAGAAATCCCTGACCGATCCCGTAATTGATCGAATCGCCGTCATACCAGCTTTCGCCGTAAATCCGTTTCTTCCAACCGCTGTCCGGGACCAACCCTTTCTTCTCGCTCGGCAAGTCGATCCCGGTCCGCTCCCCCAACCCATATTTCCGGGCGTATTCGGCGATCAGGTCCGGTCCCAACCGCCGCCCCAACTCATAAAAAACAATGTCGCAGGAATTGACCAAGCCGTCTTCCGCGGTGATCCGTCCGTGGCCGGTCTCTTTCCAGCAACGGGCGATCCGGTTGTTGATCCGATAATAGCCGGGACAGAAAAAGCTTTCGTTCGGTTTGGTTATTTTTCGCTCCAGAGCCGCGGTCAGGACGATCGCCTTGAAGATCGAGCCCGGGGGATAGATCGCCAGCGCCCGGTTCATGAAGGGATGCGTTTTTTTGCCGAGCTTACTCCACTCCTCGGAATCGAGCTGTTTCACGAAGATATTCGGGTCATAATTAGGATGACTGACCAGCGCCAGGATCTCGCCGCTCCGGGGGTCAAGAATAACCACCGCGCCATTTTTTCCTCCGAGCGCCACGTCGGCCACCTGTTGCAAATCGATATCGATCGTGGTGTAAACATTCGCTCCGGCAACCGGATCGACCGAACCCAAGACCCGGATCGGGTTCCCCCGAACATCGACTTCGATCTTTTTCCCGCCGTCGGTTCCCCGGATCAGCTTGTCGTAGATCTTTTCGAGCCCGTCTTTGCCGATGGTATCGCCCAGTCGATAGCCTTCCGCTTTCAGCCTTTTTAACTCATCCCCCTCGATCTCGCCGACATAGCCGAGCAGGTGAGAAGCGGCGGCGCCAAAAGGATAGAGCCGGACCGGATGGACCACGACCTCCACCCCTTTTAATTCCTTGCCCATCTCTTCGACCGTGATCGCGGTCTTCAAGTCGATATTGTCCTTGATCAGGATCGGCCGGTCCGATCGTTTCACCGGCTTGACCTCTTCACCGAGCAATTCGCTTAGCTTCTTTAAGACCCGGTCGCGACGGGCCGGGTCGGAATCGGACAAAAGCTGCGGCATGACCTGAATGGAAAAAACCGCCTGGTTTTGGGCGATGATTTTGCCGTTCCGGTCGTAAATAATGCCGCGCGGGGCGTAAACCGGGATCGTCTTGGCGGCGTTCTCCAGCGCCAGGCGCCGGTATTTGTCCCCTTCAATCACCTGGAGTTGAAAAAGCCGGCCAAAAATCAAAAGGAACGCAAAAGCAAAAGCCAGCCAAAGGACCTGGTCTTTATTCACTGGTCGCCTTCTGCAGTAAGAAATAGACGACCGGAACAAAAGCCAGATTATAGAGGATGGTCAGCAAGATCTCCAGCAGATAATAAAAGATTGAAAAATGATGGCCGCCCAAATAAATGATCACCCCTTCAACGATCAGATAAAGCGGGGTGATGATCGCCACCATGCTCGCCGAGAACGAACGGGCGTCGCCGACCACCTCGTCGCCGATCCCGCCGACCAGGACGCTGATCGCGACCTTGGCCAGGGTGTTGACGTAAAACCCGGCCGAGAAAAGATCCTGGAGCAGGCCGGCCCCCGCCGCGAAGATAGTGGACGTTCCCCGCTCCGAGAGGACCGCGTAGATCACCACCGCAACCAGAAAGAGGTCGGGCATCGCGCCAAAGAAAGTTACGAACGGCAGCAAGACCGTTTGAATAAGCAGGAGCGCTAAGAGAAAAATTATCAGTTTGAATGTCCGCATATGTTTAGTAGATCAGGAATACTTCTTCGAGCTTGGAAAAATTGACCGCCGGCTTAACTTTGACGTCGTAAAAAAGATCGGAATCGCGCTTTTTAACCTGGGCGACCGTCCCGATCGGGATGCCGGGCGGAAAGATCTTGGAAGCGGGCGAGGTCACGATCTTGTCCCCCACCGCGATCTCGCCGACCGAACTGACATATTTCATGGAGAGCGAATGCTGGCTGGCAAACCCTTCCACCACGCCGAATTCCCGGTTCTGCTGGTCGACCGCCGCCACCGAGCTCTTAAGATCGGTGATCAGGAGGACCTTGGAACTAAACAGCGAAACTTCGACCACCCGTCCAACCAGGCCGGACTCAACAATCGCCGTCATGTCGACCCGGACCCCGGATAACACCCCCTGATTGACCTCCATCAGCGAAGTGTAAGGCGAAGCTCCCCGGGCGATCACCTGGGCGACTCCGAGCTTGAAGCGGTAGCGATTGGTCCCCTGGAAATCAAGGGCTTGTCGGAGACGGACATTCTCGTTGACCAGCTCTTCGAATAAAGCCAACTTGGAAATGGAAGTAAGCAGCCGGGTCTTTAGTTCCTTGTTTTCCTTGGAAAGATTACGCAGGGCCATAAGATTGGCCGGGACGCTCAAAGTCCCTTTAACGACATATTGGACCGAATACTGGATCGGGTAAAAGATCGAAGTAAACACGTACCGGATCCCGAAGGAATTGTTTATGGTGAAATAGGACAGGAGGAGCGCCAGCAGAACGATAAATACGGCTGGACGATAAGAATTTTTTCTTCTTGCTCCGCGGTATGGCTTCACTGATTGCTCTTGGGCATGATCAGGACCTTCTTCAGGGTGTCAATTTCCTCCAGGATCTTCCCGGTCCCGTAAGCGACGCAGGAGATCGGATCGTCGACGACATAAACCGGCATTTCCGTTTCCTGCGCCAGGTACTTATCCAGCCCCCTCAATAACGATCCACCCCCAGCCATGACGATCCCCCGGTCCATAATATCGGCCGAGAGTTCCGGCGGGGTTTTTTCCAGGGTCATGCGGACGGCATCGACGACCATCGAAACCGGCTCCGCCAGGGCGTCGCGGATCTCCGATGAAGTGAGGGTCAGGGTCTTCGGCAGGCCGGTCACCAGATCGCGCCCCCGAACTTCGATCGTCTTTTCTTCCGGCAGCGGGTAGGCCGAACCGATGTCGATCTTGATCTGTTCCGCGGTCCGCTCCCCGATCAGGAGATTGTAGTTCTTGCGGCAATGAGAAACGATCGCTTCGTCCATTTCGTCGCCGGCGACCCGGATCGATTTGGAAACGACGATCCCGCCAAGGGCGAGAACGGCCACTTCGGTCGTACCGCCGCCGATATCGACGATCATGCTCCCCTGCGCTTCCGAGACAGGGAGATTGGCGCCGATCGCGGCCGCCATCGGTTCTTCAACAAGGTAAGCTTCGCGGGCGCCGGCGTGCATCGCGGCATCAAGGACCGCCCGCTTCTCGACTCCGGTGATCCCGGACGGAACGCCGACCACGATCCGCGGCCTGACAAAGGCGGAACGCTGGTGGCTCTTGTTGATAAAATGACGGAGCATCATTTCGGTGATCTCGAAATCGGCAATGACCCCGTCCCGCATCGGGCGGACGGCGACAATGTTGGCCGGCGTGCGGCCCAGCATTCCTTTGGCTTCGTTACCGAAAGCCAGCGGCTTGTTGTTGTCTTTGTTGATCGCGACGACCGACGGTTCACAGAGGATGATCCCTTCACCGCGGGCAAAAACCAGAGTCGTAGCCGTCCCCAAGTCGATCCCTAAATCACGTGAAAACTTACCAAACACCATATCGTATACCGACATGCTTCCTCCTTAAAGGCTATTCGATGATAATCTTCGATTTAAATTCTTTGCCCAGCAAGGCTTTCTGCTGCTGCTTGGCCATTTTAAGGCTCTTATAAGCGCCGGCCTGGATTTTCCAGGTCGCGCCATATTTTTTCAGGAAAGCGTCAATTCCTCTGGCCCGGATCAGCGACAAATGATACTTGGCTTCAGAGAGGGTCGCGAACGGGCCCACCTGCACTTTATAATAACTGCCGGTCTTTTTGGCCGCCGGCGTCCGCTGGTATCGTCTGGCGGGAGCCGCTTTTCGAACGCTCTTTTTGGGGGCTATTTTTTTACTTTCGGCCCGGAGCGCTTTTTCCAGTTTGCGAAGCGCTTCATAAGACGGCGGCGGCTCAAGCCGACCGGCGTCCCTCTCCATAAACGGTTGTTTCTTGACGGAAAAAAGAACTTTTTTGCCGAGCTGGAAGCTGATCATAAAACTGCCGGCGATCACGACCGCCAGAACGATAAAAACAAAAAAGTTTCTGACCCAGGAAAAACGGTTTTGTTTCGGCAGTTCTACGCTGGGCCCTTCTTCGGGACGATCACCGGGATTTTTTTCTGGAAAATTTTGATATTCCATGGCCGGACTTATTCTACTACTCCTCACCCCGAGCGTCAACCCCGAAACGAAGCGCGTCCCCGACTAAAAAAAGCGAACCACAGATCACCCGATCGACCCCATGGGTCCGCTTGAGCGCCTGCTTTAGAGGGGTCGCTTTCCGGCCAAAGATTACCGGAGCGGATTGGTGATGTGACGATCGGGTGACGATTATTTCTTCGGCCAGCGGCCGCAGCCAGGGGAGCATAGTTTTCACGTCTTTATCCTGCTGGGCGCCGAAGAGGAAAGTGAACTTTTTCCCCGGGAATTCGCGCCGCAGGGTGGCGACCAACGCCCGGATCCCGGCCGGATTATGGGCGCCGTCGAGAATGGTGAGCGGGTTGCGGCTGACCACCTGGAAACGGCCCGGCCAGGCCGCTTTTTTCAGTCCGGCAAGGATCGCTTTTTTATCGGCCTCGATCCCGGCCAGGCGGACCGCCGCGACCGCGCAAGCAGCATTCAGTTTTTGATGCTCCCCGATCAAAGAAGCGGTGAACCCTTCCCCTTCACTCCCAACCTGGACCAGCAGGCTTTGATTTTTCTCCGCCTGGTACTGCAAAACGCTTAAAGCCTCTTCTTTCTTTTCCGCCGTCACGACCGGGACCCCCGGTTTAATAATGGCCGCTTTTTCCACCGCGATCTTGGCCAAAGTTTTGCCCAGGACCGCGGTATGTTCCAGCTCGATATTAGTGATGACTGCGGCGAGCGGGTAGACAACGTTGGTCGCGTCAAGCCGTCCCCCCATCCCCACTTCGATCACCGCGTAGTCGACTTTCTTTTTGGCGAAATACCAAAAGGCGACGGCGGTCAAAACCTCAAAGACGGTCGGCTTTTCGGCTAGTTTATCCGCCGCCAAGCGGACGGCCTTCACCCCGGCGGACAGATCAGGATTACTGATATCGCGGCCGTTGATCTTGAAGCGTTCGTTTAGTTTGACGAGATGAGGCGAAGTGTAGAGGCCGACCGAATAACCCGCCTCTTTCAGGATCGCAGCAATCATGGCGCAGGTCGAACCTTTGCCGTTGGTCCCGGTAACGTGAATGACCTTCAATTTTAGCTGGGGATCGCCCAACAATTTTAGCAGCTCGGTAATCCGCTCCAGGCCGAGATTGATCCCGAATTTTTCGAGGGAGGAGAGATAGCGGGCAACAGTTGAAGTCATCCCACCAGCAGCCTGTAGAGAAACTCGATGATCGTCATTAATATCGGCATGGCGAAGAGAATGATCCCGATCAGGATCAGGAAACTGTACTGCTGGAGCCGGACCATGACTTCGTACTGGTGCGGAGGCAGGAAGTATTCCAAAATATGCGAACCGTCGAGCGGCGGGACCGGAATCAAGTTAAAGACCCCGAGCGACAAGTTGATCCAAATGGTGTAGGAGACCAGATCAACCAGATAACTGTTCGGCAAGGGAACATTCTTGAAGATCACCGCCACAACCCAGGCGACGAAAAAGTTGGAGAGCGGTCCGGCCAGGCTGACGAACAGGCTCCCCTGCTTCGGGTTGCGGAAATTATAGGGATTGATCGGGACCGGCTTGGCCCAGCCGAAACGGACCAGGAGAAGCATCAAAAAACCGATCGGATCGAGATGGCTGATCGGGTTAAGGGTCAACCGGCCAGCTAAACGCGGCGTCGGGTCCCCTAATTTATCGGCGACGAAAGCGTGAGCGAACTCATGAATGGTAATCGTCACCAGCAGGATCGGCAGCGCGATAATAAAAAAACTTAAATCGAACATAATTTTCTCCTCTTTTTTTTAAGCCCGCGGGTGGGCCTGATTGTACATTTTCTTCAAACGTTCGCGGGAGACGGAAGTATAGATCTGGGTGGTCGCGATGTCCGAGTGGCCCAGCATCTCCTGGACGGAGCGGAGGTCGGCCCCTTTTTCCAACAGGTGGGTGGCAAAGGAATGGCGCAAAGTATGCGGCGAAGTCTTCTCGCGCAACCCCTGCTTTTTCACGTGTTTTTTAATGATCAGCCACAACCCTTGCCTGGTCAGGCGCTCGCCGTTTTTATCGAGCAGAAAAGCGGCCTTGTCCTTTTGCGGGAAATTGGGCCGCCCTTTTTCTAAATAATCTTTGATCGCTCTTATGGCCGCTTTGCCGACCGGGACGACCCGTTCCTTCGACCCTTTACCAAAACAGCGGATAAAGGAGACCTCCAGATTGATATCGTCCAGGTTAAGAGCCGTCAGCTCCGACGCCCGCATCCCGGTAGCGTAAAGGAGTTCCAGTATCGCCGAGTCGCGCAGGGCCCAGGGATCGTTCCCCCGCGGCGAAGTGATCAGCTTCACCGTATCGCCGATGCTCAAGGCTTTCGGCAGGCGCTTGGCTTTTTTCGGCAGCTTGAAATCGGAAGTCGGGTCGACCTCCACCGTCCCCTCGCCGACCAGATAATGATAAAAAGATTTGAGGGAAGCAAGTTTCCGCTCGATCGAGGTCCGCGAAAAGACCTTTTCGCTTAAATGCTGGAGATAGGCCTGGACCACTTCCCGCTCGATCTTGGGGAAACCTTCTCCGGCAAAAGCGGCAAATTGTTCGAGGTCAAGCCGATACGAGGCCACGGTATTAAGGGAGTAGCCCCGCTCCACCTGGATAAAGCTTAAGAAGTCCTGGGTAAATTCGTTCAAGCCAACTCTCCCCGGCTCGCCAGGTCGGCGATCATAATGCCAATGATCGTCTTGTTATCCTTGATCTCCCCCCGTTTGACCAGGTCGAGACAAGTTTCCAGGTCGACCAGATCGACTTCGATAAATTCGTCCTCTTCAGTATGAGGGTGAAGAAGGGTCATCTCCTCCGCCAGATAAAAGTGGATCATTTCCGTTGAATAACCGGGGGCGACAAAACCGGAGAAAACTTTTTTTACTTTCTTCGCCCGGTAGCCGGTCTCTTCTTCCAATTCCCGGACCGCCGCTTCCGCCGGCGGTTCCCCTTTGGCCAGCGTCCCAGCCGGAACTTCCAACAGAATGGAACCGGCCGCCCGCCGGTACTGGCGGACCAGGACCAGCTCCTGATCGTCGGTTACGGCAATGATCGCCACCGCTCCCGGATGTTCCACTACTTCACGGGTCGCTTCTTTGCCGGACGGCAACTTAACAGTGTCGACCCGAAGCTTAAGCAATCGGCCGTCAAAAGCCGGACGGGAAGAGAGGAGCTGTTCCTCTAAATTACTCATAGTTAAACTCCTTTATAACATTGAGAATAACTGTCGCCCCCCGGACCAGGTCGCGGACCGCGATCCGCTCTTTGGTCGTGTGGACATTGTCCGCCCCAACCCCCATGATTATTGACGGGATTCCCCAAGCGTTAAAAACATTCGCATCCGACCCGCCGCCGGTCCCAGTGATCTCCGGCCGCACGCCGGCCGCTTTCATCCCGTCGACCGCCGCTTCCATCAGCGGGCTCTCTTCACTGACGTTGAACGCTTCGTAGATCCGGGCAAACTTGATCTTACAGACGGCACCGTGTTTGCGGCATTCCGTCATCAAGGCTTTTTCCATTTGGGCGATCTGCTTCTTGACCTTGGCCAATTTGTGGCTCCTAGCTTCCCCCCTGATCTCGACTTCATCGGGAATAATATTGGTCGCCCGACCGCCCCGGATGATCCCGATATTGGCGGTCGTCTCATAGTCGATCCGCCCCAACTTCATCTTGACGATCGCGGCGCTGGCCGCCTTAATGGCGCTGATCCCTTCTTCCGGATGGATCCCGGCGTGGGCCGCCTGGCCGTAAACTCTGGCCACGATATTATATTGGTTAGGAGCAAAATGAACGATCTTCTCGATGTCGCCGCCGTCCAGGACCAGAGCGTAGTCGGCTTTCAGGGCCGCGCGCGGCAGAGCGGCCGCTCCGACCAGTCCGATCTCTTCCGCTACGGTAAAAAGGACCTGCAGCGGCGGATGAGGTAATTTTTTTTCTTTTAAAACCCGGAGGAGCTCCAGAATGACCGCAACCCCGGCTTTATTATCGGCGCCGAGGATCGTCGTCCCGTCAGAAGTGATGTAGCCCCCTTTTTCGAGCGGCTTGATCCCCTTGCCGGGAACGACCGTATCGACATGGGCGTTGAGCATCAACCGGGGCCCTTTACTTTTATAGGCGGGGATCAGGACGCTCAAACTGCCGACCTCCCCTTTATCCGGACGGCCGACAAAAGTGGAACGATAACCGAGCGCGGCCAGCTCTTTTTTCAAGTGGCGCATGATGACCGCTTCCTGGAGAGAGAGACTGTCGATCTTGACCAGTTGCTTGAAAGTTTTGACTAAACGCTGTTGATTGATCATTGGAAGTGTTCGAATCCTTTCGTTTTAGGCTCCTTTATTTTACCACGGTTATCGATCAGCTTAACTTGTTCGCCCAGGGGAACGATCTCCCCGACGATCGAGATCTGGTCGATCTTTTTTAGTTTTCTTTTTCCGGCCAGGTCCCGGACCTTATTTTTCGGCACCGTAAAAACCAGTTCATATTCTTCCCCGCCATAAAGGGCTTGGTCCAGGGTCGCCCCCGGCGCGATCGGGATTCTTTCTTCCCAAAGACGGGCGCCAACCTGGCTCGCTTTGGCCAGTTCCACGACTGACCGGACCAAACCGTCGGAGCTGTCGATCATGGCCGAAGCCAGCCGCTGTGCCGCAAGCGCGGCCGCCTCTTTCAGCCGGATGGGAGGCAAAACACTGGCCGAATAATGACGGGCGGCGGGGAGACCAAAAGTCCCGGTGACGCAGATCAGGTCGCCGACTTTGGCGGTGGAACGCAGCAGGAGGTTTTTCGGTGAGACCTCGCCGAGAAGAGTGATCGAGATCATCAGCGCTTTGGGCGAAGCGACAGTGTCGCCGCCGACGAGGTCGATCTTGAGCTTTTTAGCCAGCCGGTTCAGCCCCCGGTAAAAGGCATCGAGCTTTTCGACCGCCAACCCGGCGGGCAAGGCCAAAGTGATCACGGCGGCGGTTGGTGTCCCGCCCATCGCGGCAATATCGGAAACATTAGCGGCCAGCGCTTTATAACCGAGATCAACAAAAGAGGTGTTTTTGATGGTGAAGTGAACGTTTTCGACCAACGCGTCGGTCGTAATTAATAAATATTTTCCTTTATTTGACATTTGACATTTGTCATTTGTCATTTTCAGGACGGCCGCGTCATCGCCAATCCCGACAACCGCCTTCCCTTTTGAGAGGTGTTTTGTGAGATGGTCGATCAGGCCGAATTCCCCGAGCTGTAAGACCTTCATGCCGGAATTATAGCATGCTTACTTGGGCAAAAAAGACAACCGGCAAATGACAATTATAAATCTAAAGTTAAACCAGCATTAACTCCAAGCATTGTACCAGCCGAGCCAAACATGCTCGCTGAACCACCCAAGGCCAAGCCAAAAGAAGATCCTAAATGGATGTTCATATCAACGCTCGTTCCAACCCCAAGCCGATGCTGGACGTTAGATTCGTCACTTACAGCAGTCTTATCGCCAAGAGTAAAATGGGTAGTAGTAGAAAAGATACTCGCGACAGTCGGCCCAGCCCCTAAACGAAAGGAAAAAGGCGACTTGGCTGACGCCCCCACCGGAGTCCAACTAAGCATTAATGAATTCTCAACAACCGCGTCCCTGCTGGTTATATCGACACTCTCCTGGTTATCAGCGCTAATTTTGTTGCTGCCAGGGGCAAAAACGACCCCTACTCGGTAACCAGCTCCAATACCTGAAGGAAAAGTCAAATGAAATTCGCCAAAGCCGCCAAATTCGGGAGTTGAAGCAACCGTTTCTTTTACATCACTAGTTTTACCCTTAATAACCACGGTATCATTTCCATAAGGGTTCGTAAGTGAGTCGGCTGGCTGCCTAACAATGCCGCCAAGCGTCAATGAATATCTCGGGCTCGAGGGCGCTCCTTCAACTGGTCCTGCCATTTTTCTCCTCCATCATAGTGGATTTACGCGACAATATCTTATCGCTTTGTCGGGGTGTTTTCTTGCGCGACAAATAGATGAAGGTGTTTTATCTTACTGTCAGGACCACGGCCGAATCGAGGAAATACATTCCCGGCACGCCAAACATCGAAACCCCCTGGGAATTGACGTTCCAAAAGGAATAATCCGCAATCTTCATGACCCCGGGCACTTCGTTTGTCATTTCAGTAAGACTATCGGGCCCGACGACCGCGACCCCTTCCGCCTTGGTCCCGACATCAACGGCCAACATCGGCCGGTCGGTTTTGAGCTGAAAGTTTGGCGTCAGTCGGGTGTGCGGCCGGAGATCATCCGGCCAAAGAGGGAAAAAGCCGGAACTGCTGACCGCTTCAGTCGCGAAAGAATGATCGGACCAGTAGATCATCCCACCCGGACGGACCACTCTCGCCATTTCGCGCAGGTGGGTCAGCGCTATTTTCCTGGCTAAGCCGTTAACGACTCGATCGAAGAGCCGGCCCCGCGACAAGCACTGGCCGCCATTTTCAGTTTCCGCCGTGTAAAAGTCATAGACAAAGTCCCGGCCGAATTTTTCCACCTGCAAGTCGAACGCCCGGTTATAAGCGACGGAGACAAACTGCGAAGTCGTACTGATGGAAACCGCCAGGTCAAAACTATTATTATTAAAAGGAAGTTCACCGGACGGCTCCAGAGTTTCAAGTCCGCTGATCAATTTCTCGAACAGTTTTTCCGATAAGGAGTAATGGCCGGAGATCGTTCTGGCGGTCAGGTCGATTTGCCGATTGGCATAGAGCGACGCGTCAAGCTGTAAGGTCGCCAAGCGTCGGCGCAATTCTCTCGGCTGGCTCCGCTTGGCGTTGTTCATCGCCTCCAGGTTGAGATCCAAACCGTAAACCGCCCCCTGCTCCAGCATAGTCGCTAAAGGAAAATCGTCAAATTGGTTCGGCCCAAAAACTACGGTTGCCGGCGGCCTTTGAGACGCCGACCGGTCGTTATAAGTGGCCAAAACCTCCCGCTGAAAAAAAATGTTCGCCCTCTGGTGCACTTCACTGCGCGGGGAAAGTTGTCCTGCCTCCGCCAACCGGGGATTGGGCCGGTGTAAATGGTATTCCGACGATCGACTAATCGCGGTCGTCACTGTTCGGGCTCCCCGCCGGTTAGGATGACGTCGATTATCGCCTGGCGGATCAGGGATTTCTCATCTCCAAGCCGGGGATCGTTGGAACGCGCGAACAGCCGGTTAAGCTGGAGCCCCCACCAGCTTGCCCGGTCCGCGCCGCTTACCGCGTTAGAATCAAAGGTCTGATTAAAGATCAATTCAAGATACCTTCTGATCTGGTCAAGATGCCCATTATCCAAAAATCTGGCCAGGACCAAAACAGAGTCCTCGTCCCTTTTAAAATACTGCAACAAGTTATAAAGCTCATCCGCCGGGAACCGGCCTAATCCGGCAGTTAATTGCCGCCATTGGAGCGCCGCTTTTTTCTCCATTTCAGCCGCTTGCTTCTCCCCCGCTCTGCCGCCAAAGTTTCGTTTAACAACGATCAACTGTTCGTAACGGAACGCGTTGCTAAGTCTGATCTGCCAGACCGCCAGACGACGTAATTCCAGGCTTTTTTCCGCACCGCCTCTTGGCACAAAGAATCGGCGATTGACCTCCCGCAAGATCGGTCGCTCCTTCGCGCCCAACCCCTGCTCCTGGATCATGATCCGGGCAACTTCCAGCTCGCCAGGCGCGTTGGCTTCAAACACGCTTTCCAATAATTGGGGGCCCCGCTGAACACCACCGGCAACCAGAAGCCCGGCTTGCAGCAACGGCCGCCCCCCCAGGGCGTAAAAAACCGCGCCGCCAAGATTCTCGCGCGACCGGTCGTTAATTTCCCAAAATAATTCTTTGACCAGAGGAAGGTCGTATTTAGCCAGTGTCCGTAAACGCCCGGCTATCGCCAGGCTCGCCTTACCAAAAACATCTTTCAATCCGCCTCGACCGGGAAAGATCTGAAGATAATCGAGCTGTCCGGCCGTCGGTAAGGCTCGAAAATTAGCCACCCATTCTTTTTCCCGCGCGCCGAATTTCTGCCAGAACTCGACCGCCTCTGACGCGACCTTCGGCCGGACCAAACGTGAAGTGGCGAGATAACCGGCGGGCAGAGCGTAGCCGACAAAACGGGTTAAAGAAGACTGGTCATTGCGCCCGGCCACATAAGAGTCTCCCTTATAAAGAGGAGTCAACCTGGGAAAATAGCGGACCGGCGCCACATGGCCTTTCGGCAAAGGAGTGACTGAACAGTTAACCCACGGAAATCGAATGATATTACTCATGTTATTCGCTATCGTTATCGAAAAGTAAAAGCAGAAATTTCAGAGGGATTGATTATTTGATCGATTATTTCTTCAACGCTTCGGTCGAGACCTTCATCGCGTCGCTTCGGCGGTCAACCATTTCCCGGGGGGTGATTCTTTTGTCTGACGGAACAAACGCTAATACAAAACGCTTGGCCTCTTCAAGCCAGGTCAATTTAGCTTCGGCAGAAAGGTGTCGAAACGGCTCGATCTTCTCCCACAGCCGACCAGGCTTACTGCTTGCTCTTTTCATTTATCTCCCTTAAAGCTTCAAGATCCTCAATGTCTTGCGGTCTGCCGGCCAATTCTTTTAATCTGATCATATCTTCAATTGCCGGCACCGGAATATTGATTTGTTTAGAGGTGAATATTTGTTTGTTTTTGTACGCTTTCTCGAAATCAATCGGGCTGTCGACAAAAAGATCGATCATTTCCAGTGGTTTATCCGGGTGAATAAAGGAAAAGACCCGCATGTTTTTTTCCTTTATCCAATGGCCCCTTTTTGCAGGATCGAGAAAATCTTTTGGATCGACAGGCAGCCTAGGTTTATAGCCCAATTCCTGCAGGGTCCCCATGAGTTTACTCAAATCATCGCTGGCAAAAGAAGGAATAATATCAAGATCAGCCGTAAACCGTAAAAAACCATGAAGGACGACGGCAAGACCGCCAACGACTAAGTAGCGGATATTTTTCTCATCCAACGCGCGAAAAACACTTTCGTAAAGCATATTGAATTATACAACAACCGGACCGGTTATTCTATTTTCCTCGCCTTTTCCGGATCGATCGCCTTGGCTTCCCCGCTATCTTATAATTCGTAAGATCTTCAACCCGGCCAGCGGACTAAGATCGCTTACTTGGGTATCAGTCAAGAGCAAGTCCTCTAACTGCGTTAGCCCGGCCAGCGGACTAAGATCGCTTACTTGGGTATCAGTCAAGAGCAAGTCCTCTAACTGCGTTAGCCCGGCCAGCGGACTAAGATCGCTTACTTGGGTACCAGTCAAGTCCAACCACTCTAAATTCGTCAACCCGGCCAGCGGACTAAGATCGCTTACTTGGGTACCAGACAAGTCCAACCACTCTAAATTCGTCAACCCGGCCAGCGGACTAAGATCGCTTACTTGAGCGCCTCTCAATTCCAAATGCTCTAAAGAAACACTAATCTTAGAATCGATCAAGTAGCGGACCAACAGCAATAAATCATCATTTGTAATTCTCGCCGCATCCTTTGAACTCACAAATTTGTAGTCTATCGAAAATATTTGGTCAATCGGTTTACTTATTTTGGGGATCATCCCTTCCGGCTGAACCCGGTAGATCTGACTTGTCGGGGTAATCGATGCGGTTGGCGGTTTAACATTTAGCCGTGGTCTCTGACTATTGATCCATCGTTCAACTCTTCCTCCGATTCTGGCAATTATTCCCATGTTGATCTCCCAATTAATGATAGACTCTGTATATTTATCGGCATTTATTGGGGAATATTTCAGAGGAAAAAATTATTTCTTCAACGCTTCGGTGGAAACTTTCATCGCGCAGAATTCTCCGCACATAGAGCAGACTCCTTTCCCGTGTCCCATCCCCCGTGTCCCGTGTCCCTTTCTCTTCTCATGAATCGCCCTCGCCTTCTCCGGATCGATCGCCAGGTTGATCTGCTTCCCCCAGTTGAGCTCCTTGCGCGCCTTAGACATCGCCCGGTCCCACTCGATCGCTCCGGGGATCCCCTTGGCGATATCGGCGCAGTGGGCGGCGATCCGGGAAGCGATCACCCCTTCTTTGACGTCGGCCGCTTCCGGCAGGCCGAGATGTTCGGTCGGGGTAACGTAGCAGAGGAAATCGGCGCCGGAGACCGCGGCTAACGTTCCGCCGATCGCGGCGGTGATGTGGTCATAGCCTGGGGCAACATCGGTCGGCAGCGGCCCCAGAACATAGAACGGCGCCCCGTAACAATATTTTTTCTGCATTTTCATCTGGTCGATGATCTGATCATAAGGAACATGTCCCGGCCCTTCAATGATCACCTGGACCCCGGCCCGCCAGGCTTCTTTCGTCAACTGACCGAGGATCTTGAGCTCTTTGATCTGGGCGGCGTCGCCGGCGTCAATAACCGAGCCCGGCCGCATTCCGTCGCCAAGCGACATAGTCACATCGTATTTAGCGGCAATTTCCAGAAGACGGTCATAATGTTCGTAAAAAGGATTTTCCTGGTCGTTATCGATGATCCATTTCATCATCAGCGCGCCGCCGCGCGAAACAACATCCATCAGCCGGGGGTGTTTTTTCAGCTCGGCCACGGAAGCCCGAGTCACGCCGCAGTGGATCGTCATAAAGTCGACCCCTTCTTTGGCCTGCGCTTCGACGACCGAGAACATCCCCTCGACCGTCATTTTCTTTTCGACGATCATTTGGTAGATCGGCACCGTCCCGACCGGAACCGGACAAGCGGCCATGATCGCTTTGCGGGTGGCGTTGATGTTGCCGCCGGTCGACAGGTCCATCAAAGCGTCGGTTTTGGCGTCCAGAGCGGCTTGGAGTTTTTTTAGTTCGTTCTTTAATTGGGGAAAGTCAGCCGAGGTCCCGATATTGGCGTTAACTTTGGTCCTTAAGCCTCTGCCTATGCCTGTTGCCTTACAATTTTTGTGCCTTGGGTTGAATGGGATCGCGATCGTCCCTTTCTTTATCCCAGCGAGGATCTCTTCTGATGAACGCTTTTCGTCGCGCGCGACCGCTTTCATCTGCGGGGTGATCACCCCTTTGAGGGCGGCCTGGCGTTGGGTCGTCATTACGAGTGGTATTCCTTGATCTCTTCGGGCTTCCCGGCCTCTTTCGCCAGTTTCAGGGCAACGGTGACCGCTTCTTTGGGGGTAGAAACATAGTGGATGCTTCTGTCGATCACGCCGCTGTGATGGATAATCTGCCAGGTCTTGAGACCAACGACCGGGATTTTATAACCAAGGGCAAAGGCCATTTCCGAGAGGGTCCCATGACTGCCGCCAATCGCGATCACGACATGGCCGCTCTTGACCACCAGCTTGTTCCTGGCATAGCCGATGCCGGTAACGATCGGGTAATCAATATACTGGTTGGCATCGTCCCGTTTACTGCCGGGCAAAATGCCGATCGTCGTTCCGCCGGCGCTTTTAGCCCCTTTAGAGGCATGCTCCATAACCCCTTTCAACCCGCCGCAAACCAGGACCGCCCCCGCTTTGCCAATCTCCACCCCGACCTCTTCGGCCAGTTTGGCGATCTCCGGCGACGCGTGGCTTTCACCGACAACCGAGATAAAAACTTTATTGATCATTTTAGACTCCTCGTTTAAAAAAAATGACGCATTCCCAGGGTCAAAACTTCCGGGTAGCCAAGCTCGCAGGAAGTCGTCTGGCCGAAAAGACCGTCCTGCCATTCCCAACCGATCCCGAGGGTTGGGATCGTCGCGGTAGTGGAAGCGCTCCCCGATGAAGCGGAAAATAACATCACCCCGAGCCGCGCGTACGAGCGGGACCTGGGCTCCTGGGTCAAATCTTTAGTGATCGACGCGGTATAAAAATTAACCTCTTTAATGTTAACTAGGCCCAGCGTCACGATCGAGCCGTAAAGTTTCACCATATTGGAAAGAAAGGAGGTTCCGAAATCAGCGGAAAGTTTGCCTCCCCAACCGCTGGATTTATCCTTGTAGTAAAGGGTAAAGGCGTGAGGCAGGATGACCATGGTTTCATAACCGGCCCCAATCTCCGCCCGAACCTGGTTGAAACAACCGAGAACAAATAAGGAACACAAAACAATAGCGATTTTTTTCATAAAAAAACACGCTCCTTACAACGGAATTATAACATAGCGGAGCGGTTTTCTTGAAACCTGGCGACAAATTTGTTAAGATTGGTCTATGGCACAGACTATTTCCCAAAAGATATTAGCCAAACACGCCGGCAAGAAGTCCGTCTCCCCCGGCGAACTAATCAACTGCAAGCTTGACCTGGTCTTGGGGAACGACATCACCTCCCCCACAGCGATCAAAGAGTTCGAGCGGATCGGCGTTAAAAAGGTTTTCGACAAAAAGAAGATCTTCCTGGTCCCCGACCACTTCACCCCGGCCAAAGACATCAAATCGGCCGAACAGGTCAAGATGATGCGCGAGTTCGCCAAGAAATACGGGATCGTCAATTTCTTTGAGATCGGCTGTATGGGGGTCGAACACGCCCTCCTCCCGGAAATGGGGGCGATCAAACCGGGCGATCTCATCATCGGGGCCGATTCCCACACCTGCACTTACGGCGCCCTCGGCGCTTTCTCGACCGGCGTCGGTTCCACCGACATGGCGGCCGGGATGGCGACCGGCGAAGTCTGGTTCAAAGTCCCGGAACAATTAAAATTCGTCTATCGCGGCAAGCTCCCGAAGTGGGTCGAAGCCAAAGACCTCATCCTCTACACCATCGGCCAGATCGGGGTCGACGGCGCTCGTTACATGTCGATGGAATTTACCGGCCCGGCGATCGACGCCCTCTCGGTCGAGGGACGGATGACGATGGCCAATATGGCGATCGAAGCGGGCGGCAAGAACGGGATCTTCCCGGCCGACGCCAAGACCGTCGCCTACCTAAAGAAGGTCAAAGCGGGAAAAGGCACTATTTATACTTCCGACCCGGACGCCGAATACGTCCAGGTTTACGATTGGGACGTTTCCAAGATCGAACCGCAGGTCTCCTTCCCTCATCTCCCCAGCAACACCAAACCGGTCAGCCAATGCAAGTCGGTAAAGATCGACCAGTCGGTCATCGGCTCCTGCACTAACGGCCGGATCGAAGATCTCCGGATCGCGGCCAAGGTCCTTAAAGGGAAAAAGAAACACAAAGATGTCCGCCTGATCATTATCCCGGCAACTCAAAAGATCTACGAACAGGCGATGAAAGAAGGGTTGTTCGATATTTTCCTGAAAGCGGAAGCGGCCGTCTCGACCCCGACCTGCGGGCCGTGTCTTGGCGGCCACATGGGGATTTTGGCTGAAGGGGAAAGAGCGATCGCCACGACCAACCGCAACTTTGTCGGCCGGATGGGCCATCCCAAATCGGAAGTCTACCTCTCCAACGTCGCCGTCGCCGCCGCTTCAGCGGTTGCCGGTCGGATAGTTAGCCCAGAAGACCTCTAAAACTTTTAAGGTCACAAATTGTGACCTTAAAGGACAACAAGAATAAAAGAGGTCAACATTCTGACCTAACTCCCCACCGCTTGCGGTGGGGTATCTTTAATCTTTCTAGTGGAACCTGCGACTGAACGTCGCGGTTCCAAGTTTCTTTGCCCTCAATAACAAGGAAACCGCGGCGATATTGCCGCAGGTTTCCGAGTCTAGCAATTGCCGCTTCCCCTCCTCAGCCACCATAACTCCATGCTCCATAGAGAAAGAACCCTTCAAGTTGAAGAAAAGCCGAAAAAAAGAATTGGGTTTATTACTTAACGGCCGCTTCGGCGGTCGCCGGTCGAATAGTTAGTCCCGAAGACCTCTAGTCGGTCTCCCACTTATTATAAACAGCGCGCCGATCAACAGCAACGGGAAACTAATTAAGAGGAAGACATCTAGCCGCTGATAGGTCCTAAACCAGAGAGTAAAGAATATTCCCACTGCCAGAAAAAGGCTCCCGCCGATCACTCCCCTTTTCCAGGCGACGGCAAGGCAAGAGATCAGGATAAAAGTTGGGATAAGGTGGATGAATAACGCGATCACCGTCCCCGGCCAGCTAAAACCACCGTTAAAGGCATCTAAGGCGAAAAGGCTGATAAAGGCGATGTAGAGAATGGCAAGGATTCTTGCTGATAAGGTTAACATGAGAAAACCATATAGTTTGAATACCCCAACTTCATTTGCAGTCCCCATTCCAACAATCATCCGGAATCTTAATATTAACAACCCTTTTAAGGGAAGAGCAAGCAATTATTACAAA
The DNA here is from genome assembly GCA_041661965.1 of Candidatus Margulisiibacteriota bacterium. Lineage (NCBI taxonomy): Bacteria > Bacillati > Candidatus Margulisiibacteriota > Candidatus Margulisiibacteriota bacterium. The sequence continues at coordinate 67,610 of JBAZTH010000003.1, read as the reverse complement.
AACAATAAAACCAACCAATGTAACTATTAGTATTATCCAATTTAACGGATTAACAATATTAGACATTATTTTGCCCCAGTTATTAACAATAATATCAACCATTGCAAACAGTGATATAGTAAAAACAGTGCATATAATCGCCCTAAACCAAAATGTATGTGTTCTGATCCATTCCACATTGCCCTTTTTACCTCCGCAACTACTTTTCCTATCTCTGCACCTAATATATGAGGTGCTAAGAACACATTTTTTATCCTTTTCCAAGGCATCTAACGCTAATCTGCCACAATCGACCAAATCAGCGTTACGCTTCTCAATAAAAATAAAAGCCAACGAAACAATTACCCCGAATAGAGAAATAATCAGCTTTATTCTTGGCGCACAATTACCTTGAATATATCCATAAGCCAATGCACCGATAATTATCAAATAATAATAAAATGATGAATAGCGCTGAACAGCATGATACTTAAACCAGTTCCATGCATATTTAAATTTTAATTCGTACTCTTTATTATCCATCTCATTCCTCCCTAATTTAAAACAATTCATTCTTTCACTATCTCAACCGATGCCGAACACCCCAGCCTATTTGCACCAGCTTCTATCATGGCTTTTGCTTTTTTATAATCACTAATTCCACCGGAAGCCTTAACCCCAAAATCACCTCCAACAATCTCTCTCATCAATTTCACATCTTCAATCGTTGCGCCAAGCGTCTTGCCTGTTTGATCTTTAACGTATCCTGTTGAGGTTTTAACATAATCGGCCCCAGCCTCTTGTGCTAATTGACACGCTTGTTTCTTTTGCTCCTCATTAAGCATAGCCGTTTCAATGATAACCTTTAATGTTTTATTACCCGCAGCCTTTTTAACCGAGTTGATATCGTTTTTTATATATTCATAATCGCCTTTCTTTAAGGCATCAATATTAATAACCATATCCAATTCGTTCGCCCCATCAGCAATCGCCATTTGGGCTTCACCCACTTTTTCTTTAGTAGACATAGCACCAAAATGGCAATTTTCAGCTTGAACAGAATCAAGCGGAAACCCTACAACTGAACACACTTTTACTTGTGTTCCTTTCAACAATTCTTTAGCTTTTCTAACCCATTGAAATCTTATACAAACCGAATAAAAATCGTATTGCTTAGCTTCGAGGCAAAGCTTTTCAATATCATTTTCAGTAGCCTCTTTTCTCAAAAGGGTGTGGTCAATATAAGGGGCAAGATCTGAGGATTTTGAAATTAACATATTCATAAAGCGGCCTATTCTCCCATTCTCGCCTCATAGAGTCAATCTAAGACTGCTGAAAAAACATATTTAGTCGGGAAACGGAAACCGCGGCGATATTGCCGCTGGTTTCCGTTTATCATGTGCAGTGCCCCTCTTTGAGAGTCAATGTTTTGGGGTAATGAAGGGTGCCGTGAGAACAAGGTAGAAGTCGGCCTATAGGTGGGCAGATCGTCAGAAGAAGTGGATTACTCTGGTTTATTTCCGCGGCTTCTTTGCCAAATCGCGACTATTCTTTTCGCCAAAGGAAGGTTGATCTTGCCAAGTTCGGAGACAATGTCCCCTTGCTTGTTTGCGCTGTGCTCACTTAACAGATCGATTACATAGGTCAGTTCCCTGGCTTCGTCGGAACATAAATAATGCAAAACCCGGGCAACCGTTTTCGGTTCCGTTTCCCGTTGTCTTAAGACCAGTTCCGCGTCCGGTAACAGGCGCTTTACCCCAAACTCGTCCCTTTGCGCCCCGCCGCAGATAATTTCCGGCCGGGCGTTGATCGCCGCCCAGGCGGCCAGCCTAAGGTTGTTACTTGAAGTAAACGCCAAACGGAGGATCGTCCGGTTAGGAAGTTGGCCGGACTTCAGTAGTTTGGCTTGTGAACTTTCCGAACCAAGCGCCCCCATGACGCGATGATAAACTCGCGTAATCCCCATCTATTTGCCTCTCAAAATCAGCAACAAACTAAGATCGGGGATCGTCGGCGTACAGCCTTCAGCGGTCATCGTCCCGACAAAAGTATTCAGCTTTCCCCCCGCCTTAACCATGGCGATCCCGTCAGCGGCAATAGCGGTGGCGTGGAATAGTTTATCTTGCCGATAAATCAGGATGTAACTGTCGACAACCCCATCCGACCCGGCGATCGTCATATAAAGCGGCGAGTTCGGCTCCTTCGGATCGATCGACTTCGCTATTGTTGGCTGCTTATCGCCGGCCGTTGCCAGCCGACAGCTGGAGAAATAACTCCGGTGGGCCGAAAACATCGCCTGGCGGACATTTTCCACCGCGCTCGCTTCAGTCCCGTTGAAGTCCCGGTCAAAGCTATCGCCAACGCCGACACAGCCGTAATTCTTAAGGTTGATATTTTTAACGGCAATAGTATGAGCGATAAAATATTCATAGTTTGGCGGCCAGACCGTCTTTTTGGCCGGAGCAACCGGCGCGGTCGGGTCTTTATGAATAGCCGTATTTTTTGTCTGACAACCGGCCAGCGCACCGGCCAGGACCAGCGGCATTAACGCGCGAACTTTATTGATCTTCATTACGTCTCCTGCAGAGCAGTCAGATAGCCCTCAACGGTTATTCGGTTAAACTTGATCACGCTGTCGATCGACCAGCCCCTCTCATGATGAGCGGCGATCGTGTTTTTTTCCGGCTCCGTCAGCAAGCTGGCTTTACTGATAATAAGCTCGTTAAAGCCGACCAAGCAGTTTAAATATTGCCTTAGCAAGGGGTCATAATAAAAGCCCTGATCGGTCCGCATTTTGCCGGAAATAAAATGCCGCAGCATTTTCGATTGATAAATAGCCGCGGCGCAATCGCGGCCCGTCTCCCCTAGCGGTAAGTTCCCGACACGAAGCCGCCCAATAAACCAACTAAGGCTCCAGTGGAGTTCTTCGCCCGGGATCAAGTTCCCTTCGGGCGCGGTAGAGCTCAAAAAAACAACCCCTCGACCATCGGACCGGGAAATCTCCGACGTGGCATCCGCCGTTAAATGGCTAAAGGACTGCCCATCTAACCCCAGCATGGAGAGCTCAAAACCATTGTTCCATTCGCCGTTCCGTCCTTTGATCGAATCAAAAAAGACGACGGCGGAAAGATACTGTTCAAAATCCCTGGCAAATTCCTCTCCGGCCAAAAGATACGGCGCTTTAATCGCCTCCGGCAAATGATTGACGTCGACAACGACCGCGACCGCTATTTTTGCCACCAGCCCATAAATACCAATCATCGGCGGACGGGCCTTCACGTCATCTTGCGCGACAGGGAGCGGCCGCCCCAATTGGGCTAATTCAACCCGGCCGTTCTTGGCCGGCGAGAGCCGGCGGCCGGCAAAGTCCGCCGGTAAAAACCCGGCCCGTTGTGGTTGGAAAATAACCTTTAGCATTACGGTTAGTTATCGTGGGTAGGAGCGGGAAATTTCACTCGGTTTAAGAATTCGGGTCGAGCCCCATGTTTTCCAGGACGGTTGCCAGGTCCAGAAAAACAGCCAGGCAATCCTGATAGCGGGTTTCGCGATTACGCTCCAACATTTTACCGATTATTGGGCGAAGTTCGACGGGCAATTTGGTGAGGTCGGGGGCGACCGTTCCAAGGGCGACACTGTTTATCAGGTCATAAGCCGGCATGTCATTTCTCGGATCGATTGGATTGCGCCCGGTCAGCATTTCATAAAACACGACCCCAAGAGAGTAAAGGTCCGACCGCGGATCAAGGGCTTGACCGCGGGCTTGTTCCGGAGAAAAAAACGCCGGCGTTCCAACCATAAGACCGGACTGACGCCGCTGTTCGTCAACGGTCGTGGCCAGGCCGAAATCAAATAAACTTGATTTGACGTGCCGGCCGTTTTCTATCTCAATCATGATATTCTCGGTTTTAATGTCCCGGTGAATTATCCCCTGCAAATGCGCTTCATACAGTCGCAAGCTGATGTCTCTGATGCACCTGATTACTGTTGCTTGGGGAAGAATCCCCGCCAACCTTGAGGCTTTTTCGCCTGGAATAAAATCCATTAAAAGGACCGCCCCTCCTCCAGCATCGGCCACTCCGTAGACCTGATGGAAACCAGGCGCGGAATTAAGCTGGGAACCAAACACCCCTTCCTTCCGTAAAAAAGCCGCCAATTTGGGGATACTCGTATATTTCGCCGCCAGCTCCCGTCCATCGGCAAAAACCTTGTAAACCGCCGCCATTCCACCCTGGCCAATTTTATTGCTGTCGCTCAAAGTAACTTGCGTTCCTTGGATGTTTAAGGCGATCGGTTGGTCTTTGATCGACGGTAAAGCATGAAAATTAAGGGTTGGGAGGCTCTGCGCTAACGGGCTAAGCCCGGAAGAACGCGACGCCGGAATTGAGGGTGGGCAAGAAACCACCCATCTCGATGAAAGCCTGCTTGAGGAACCAATGTTAGGTATAGTACTCATGGCACTTTACTCCTACTATATTATCGAAAGAAAACGAGTAAAATTGCATGGCTAAACCGAGATTATGATCGTTCCGGCCGCGTCGGTTCCGCCGGGAGGCTTAAAAACTGGAAGAATTTATCCCTGAAGGAAGACCAACCCTTATTTTTTATCTCCAATTTTTGGACGAGCTCATAAAGACCCTTATAATGTTGATACGCCTCCAGGTCGATAATTTCTCCATCCCGCAGGCTCCGGCGATAGGTTCCAATGCCATCATTGGCCATGGCAATCCAGTCCATAGAAAGGCTCCTTAACTGGCCTTTATCCCTCGAACTGGTCTTTGACAGGCCGTAGCCGAAATTGCGGAAAGCGGTCCGCTCTGTTACCGCCGGGATCGCTTTGTCGGTGATGCGGGAAGGAGTGGTTTCGGGCTTGGTCGGGGCGGCGGCCGGCATGTTTGGCCGCCATTGATTGATCAATTCAAAAACGTAGCGTCTTTTTGGATGCAAAGAGTCGGCGGCATCGTAAGGTTCGGGTCCAGCGCGTCCAATTCGGCCCGGTTACCGACCAAGAGTCCCATGATACCGTCTCTGACCCTGACCAGCAAAAGTTCCCTTGCTTCTCCGAAACCGACATTCCTTCTCTCCCTAAAAATAAGGCTCCCAATCATCTCGTCGCCGACTTTCAGCGCGGTCGACTGCGGCCTTAATTGACGGGACCCGACTTTATATACCATAAAAATCTCCTTTTACTGCGGCTGATTAGTTATCTTTTAGCCCGCCGGGAAATTTCAGGATATTTTGCTGGCTTAGAAGCGGCGTATAATTACGGCAGTTTGGCGAGGATAATTGCGAGCTGACTGCGCAGTTCGGCGGCCGAAGCCGGCCGGCGTTTCGGGTCTTTGGCCAGCGCCCGCCTGATCACGTAGAAAAGCTGCTTTTGTTCCCTGGTCTTTTGCGGCAGGAGGCTGAAGTCCGGTTCATTGGATTGAATGTTTTGCATCAGCGCCGAATGAGTGTAGGCCCCGAACGGGTGTTCGCCGGTCAGAATTTCGAACAGGATCACGCCGACCGTAAAGATCTCCGATCTCGGCGTTAATTGTTCCCCTCTCGACTGCTCCGGTGAAAAATAGAGCGGCGTGCCGGCAAAACCGGTCGCGTCGTTCCCAACAGCGGATAATCCGGGATCGATCAGCACGACTCTGCCGTCATTGCCGATCATGATGTTCGACGGTTTGATGTCCCGATGAAAAACCCCGAGCGAGTGACAGTGTTCAACCGCGTCGCAAAGGCCGATGACGATCTCAAGGCTCCGTTTAAGCGGCAAAAAATCGCCGTTCAGCTCAAGAAGAGCGGAGAGGTCGAACCCATCGATATATTCCATGGCAATATACGGGACGCCGTTAACATCCCCTATTCCTTTGACCGTAACGACCTGCCCGTCAAGACTGCCGCTGACCAATGCTTTTTGCCCCTCTTCTATCAGCGCCCTAAAATTATCCTCTTCAAATCTTAAAGGGACCTTGACGACGCTTTCTTTGCCGTCTCGCATGTCGATCGCTTTAAAAGTTACGCCATACCCTCCGGCGCCAAGTCTGCTTCTCAATAGAAAAGGGCCGAACTCAATCGGCCCCGTGGTATTCATCAGGCAATTATGGGTAGCGGACATTAAATTGGCGATATGATCTTGGTCAACGGTATGAGTAAAATCAACCTTGGGCAACGAGAGGCGGCCGGGATTGTTGTCCGCCGGTTGCTTCAGCCGCGAAGGCGCCGGACGGCTGATTTTCCGGCTCGGTTTAAGATCACTGAACGAAGGTATTTTTCTGATTGTACTCATAGGGTACTCCCTCTATTATATTATCGTAACAAATTGACAAAAATTGCAGTTTTATAAGCGGTTTTTTAACTCGCAGTCGGCTCTTTGTCTACGGTCCCCAGCATCGCTTCCACAAAAGCCTGGTTATAACGTCGTGTGGTATCGACGCTCTCCCCGCCGAACAAGCCCGCCAAGCGCTGTTTTTCAGCCGGGGTCATCAGGTTGGCCGCTTTGCCGACCATTTGGTCGAAACCGATCAAGTACTTCAGGATAATCATGAATTTACTATTAGAATTGAAACTTGGGTCAGCGGCCAAAGTCTGTTCCAGCAAGTTCTGGGTCAGTCTGATCTGATAGATCTGGGCGTAGCAATCCCGGGCGCTCTCCCCGAAATCCGATAAGCCTTTGGCAACCGCCAAAGCATTGATCTTGACCCGACCGACCAGAAAACTTAAGCTCCAGTGAAGTTCTTCTCCCGGGATCGGGAGTTTTTCCGCGGAAAAAGCGCTGACAAAGACGATCCTGGCCGGATCGTCAAGATACTTCGCTTGGCTTAAAAAAGATCTTTGAAGCACCGGTTCGTGATAAAACATCCCCAATTCAAAACCCGGCGACCAGCGGACCCCGCGATCGTCAACCTCTAAAACCAGCGGGCAAAAAACGATATTGGCGAGGCCGGCAAAATCGGCGGCGAATTCCGGTCCGGCCAGGCTGAAAGATCGTTCGATCTCCGCCGGGACCAGTCCGGGAGAAGTAATGACCGCCTTGTTTTCAACCGCCTGGCCGCGGCTGTCGGCCCCCATGGCCGAGAAAAGATGGGACATGGTGAGGCGGACCGAAAGATACTCTTGCCGGTTATCGGCCTGAAAGACCTGTTCGCCGACCGCAAGGTCGTTGTCTCTGGTGGGATATTTGTAAGGCTGGCAAGCCGCGATCCGGCCGTTGCGGCTCGGAAATATTTCATAACCGGCAGTCCGCGCGGGGAAAGAACCGGCGTTCCGCAATCCCGTTTTAATTATCATGTTCCCGCCTTTATAAATTTTTTTAAGCGCGGAGCTGCCGCTCTCTAAAAAATTATCGATATTTGGAGGAGAAAATTTCAGGGGATTTATTGAAGTCCCGCTTTAAGGGTGCTAAAATAGTGATGTTATGCAAGGTAAAGCGTGGAAATTCGGTAATAATATCGATACCGACCTGATCATCCCGGCCAGGTACCTCAATACCTCCGACCCGGCCGAGCTCGCCCAGTACGCCATGATGGACGCCGACTCGGAATGGGTCGACAAAATGAACCCGGGCGACTTTATCGTCGCCGGGGATAACTTCGGTTGCGGCTCGTCGCGCGAACACGCCCCCATCGCCCTCAAGGCGGCTGGGATCTCGGCGGTGATCGCCAAGTCGTTCGCCCGGATCTTTTACCGGAACGCCATCAATATCGGCCTCCCCATTCTGGAATCACCCCAGGCGGCGGAAGAAATAAATGAAGGGGACAAGCTCGAAGTTGAACTATCCAGCGGGACGATAAAAGACAAAACCAGCGGTAAAACCTATAAAGCACAAGCCTTCCCCGAGTTCATGCAAAAGATCGTCGACAAGGGCGGGCTGATCAATTATTTAAAACACCGGTAACTGCCCGCCCCTACTTACACTCCCAGTATTTACTTATTTTACGCCAAATATATGACTGGCCTTTGCGCAAGTTTTCCCCCGATATATTCGATAATATAAGCAGAAGGCCTATTGGTTAGGCCTGAGGAGAGAGATATTAATGTCCTACTCATCAGCCGCGGTAAATATCGGGCGAACCCCTCACCCGGTCAACCGAGAGATCAGAAGCGATAACCTTCGCGTTGGACAGATCTATCTTAGAAGATATTTGATCACCTCCAAATTATCTGAACAGGGAGGAATGTCCACCGCCTATCGAGCGATCGACTTAAAAAAACTACAAATGTTAGGCCTCGAACAGTTGCGCTCCCTAGGGATCGCTAAGCTAAAAAAAATTAATCTGGCCAAACTGGACGCTATTGACGCCGATCTGTTTGATCTTTGTCGGCTTACTATCACCAGATCAGGCTTAAAGGCCTTGGAAAGTATGAAAGAGCTAGCTTCAACTAAGGTAATCATTAAATGCGCCGAAAACAGAATGGCACGAGCCTTAATTTCCGAAGCGGCGGCCCTGGAAAAAATCACCACTTCAAATCCGGTTGAAAACAATGTTTCGCTGGGGATCCCTGAGCATGTCGAATCAGGGCCTCTGCCAAATTCAAGACCGGATAGCTCCGGCAACACTCCTTACTATCTGGCAATGCGGGATCTCGACGGGCCGTCCTTAAATTATTACTTGGAAAGCAATTCTTTAACGGTTAATCAGACGGTAGAGATCGCGATTCAAATGCTTGGAGCGCTCAAATCAATCAATAGCAATGGTCTGATTCACCGGGACCTAAAACCGGGGAACATTCTTATTACTAATGAAATAAATATTGGTCTCAAAGCCTTCCTAATAGATCTTGGTCTGGCTATTGAAATTGGCAAAGAAGATAAAGACATCAAACAAGGCGTAGTTAAAGGAACACTTAATTATATGCCGCCAGAAGCTTTTGGACATTTATATTCTTCAGAAATGATCTCTTCTTTCGGACCAGCGTATGATATTTATTCCCTGGGAATAATCCTCTATGGTCTGCTCGCCTGGAGTACCAACCCAATGAGAGGCGGGAGCTTTCTCGCGGTGGCAAATAATCAGATCAATGAGCCTTTTCCAAATTTGCCCAAAGCCGCGATCACCGAAAGATTTGAAGGTCGAAACGCTATTTGGCTTAGTCCCGTCCTCAATGGTTTACATTCTCGGCTGGATAACATCATTCAAAGCATGACTGATAAGGACCCGGCTAAGCGCCCGAGTGAGTTAAACGAACTAATCGCTTCCCTGCGACAAGCCCAACGGTTAGCAAAAAGTATAGAAGAATATGAGGTTTACCAAATGCTGCCGGCCAGCGAAGTAGCGGAAGTAACCGGGGTTTCAGAAGAACAGCCCTACCCATTTTAAGCCAGTTAAAACGCTCCCCCTCATCATAAATCCACTGAAATTAAAGCTCTCCCCTGCCGATGTTATATAGAGAAAACAAATGATCAATATGACCTTAGATGCCCAACACCGAATAACATTCCAACCACGAACCTACCGGGCCGGGGTCCGTTGCTATACTGTTTCCTTAAACTCCGAAATCATGCTTCTAACCAGAATAAAAGCGCGGCCTTTGTCGACAATAAATGAAGTGGGACGAATAATTCATGATTGGCAGACCAATCAACCACAATATAATCCCCAACAGCTCAAGGTCCTCCTAGGGGTTGAAAAGGCGGCCCTCCCCCGTGACCTGCGCGAACTGCTGCAAAACTCCGATCATTATCAAGATTATTGCGGACTGATTGCTTTTTGCGACGATGTCTATCTAAAAAGAGTAACTAGCTTGGCCTTACCGGCCTTCAATGCTGACGAGAGCGAATTAACAATGGTCCCCTGCCCTGGCTTCCCGGTCACCAGACCGGTCGAGCCGAACCATGTCAAGTTGTCCGATACCGATAGCTTCGCCCAAAAAGAACTCGACAATATGTTTGGTCCGCTCGCCAAATTCACCGGACAAATGATGGTCTTATCTTTAGGCCAAGGTCCGAACCAGCTCATCCCGCTCCAAAAACTGAAAACTGCCGCTGATATATTTTTACGAAAACTCGCGGGAATATAGAAGTTCAGAGGTTAGCAACAACGCTGTCCCCGACTTCCTTCGTCCCCATCCCCATCTTGCCGGCCGCTTGCGAGGGCATCTTGGCCACGGTCTTGATGATCGCCGCTTCGATGTCGGCGGCCGCCTTTTCTTCCCCCAGGTTGCTTAAGAGGAGCTGCATGGCGCCGATCGCCGCCAAAGGATTGATGACGTTCTTGCCGGTGTATTTCGGGGCCGAGCCGCCGATCGGCTCGAACATCGAGACCCCCTGCGGGTTAATGTTGCCGCCGGCCGCGATCCCCATCCCCCCCTGGATCATCGCCCCCAGGTCGGTAATGATGTCGCCGAACAGGTTGTCGGTCACGATAACGTCGAACCATTCCGGGTTCTTCACGAACCACATGCAAGTCGCGTCGACGTGGGCGTATTCCCGTTTAATATCGGGATAGTCCTTTTCCCCGATCTCATGGAAGGCCCGCTCCCAGAGATCAAAAGCGTAGGTCAAAACATTGGTCTTGCCGACCAGGGTCAGCTGTTTCCGTTTGTTTCGCTTCCTGGCGATTTCGAAGGCGTAGCGGAGACAGCGTTCCACTCCCTTGCGGGTATTCACTGAAACCTGGGTCGCCACTTCGTCCGGGGTCCCCTTTTTCAGGAAGCCGCCGGTACCGACGTAAAGGCCTTCGCTGTTTTCCCGAACGACGACAAAGTCGATCTCGTCCGGTCCTTTATCTTTGACCGGCGTCCAGACATTGGGATAAAGCTTGACCGGGCGAAGATTGATGTATTGATCGAGGGCAAAGCGCAGTTTGAGCAAGACGCCGTGTTCCAGGATCCCCGGCTTGACATCCGGACTGCCGACCGCCCCTAAATAAATAGCGTTGTATTTCTTGAGTTCGGCGACATCTTCATCGGTCACCAGTTGGCCGGTCTTGAGATAGCGTTCCCCGGAAAAGTCGAAATCCTTGAGTTCGTATTTGAAATTGTACTTTTTCGCGACCGCTTTTAAGACCTTTAAGCCTTCAGCGACAACCTCCGGGCCTGTTCCGTCTCCGCCAATTACCGCAATTTTATATGTCATTTTATTTTCTCCCTTCAATTCACGTCGTATAAATAATAGCAAAAAAAATGAAATTTATCAACGAAGCCGGCGATAATTACTTGATATGAGCATCTTCCCAAAACGAATAAGCGCGCCGCCGCCTCTTCTTAAGCCAAGAAACATCGTTAAGGCGGAAGTTAAAGCCTCCTGGGGCAGGCTGGCCAGGCAATTGCCGCCAGTGGCCAGCGACGCCGTGGCTAAATATTTACGGACTTATCCCGCTCAAGAAGACTTAGCTTGCGAAATACTGGCAGATTCAAATAATCGTCGTTTATTTGCCGATGGTTGTTATCATTGCGCCAACGGCGATCTTGACCAATTGCTGGACGCGATTGACGGTGAGCGGTTAAAAGACAGTCAGCGGCAAGGAACTATGCCGAAGGCCGCGGCTCGGAATCCGTTTGAGACGATGATCGCGCTTGGGCGCTATGTTGAACGGCTCCGATCGGCCATCGAAAGGGGCGAAACGACAACCCTCTTGGCCGTCTTTCAAAATTATCAGGACCGTAAAATCGCCGCCGCGCTCCCTTTACCGAACGGCATCAATAAAAACCGTCAAGCGCACATTCTGGAGCGAATTTTTACCGGCATCGGCCCGCAAGCAGTTTTCTCTCTGTTGGCAACCATCAATTGCTTGCGGAAAACGTCCCAAAAACCCGGCAACGCGGAAAAACTGGCCGTCCGATACATCGGGGCGATCGCCCGATCAAGACACGCCCAGGCGGTCTTCAATATCCTGCAGCAGTCCTTAGCCGGAAAAACCGCCAACCATCAGGTTCTTCCCCGTAATCTAGGCGGCGCGGTCGAGCTCGAACTGGTCCAGGAATTAGCCAAGCCCCTCTTTTTTCCTATGCTTTATTATCTTAATCAAACGGAAGACCAAGCGCCCATTCGGGCGGTCCTGGAACCGATCATTCAAAAAACAATCCATGCCATGCTGCGCCAACCGGAAACGATTGTTATGTTAACGGTTTTTCTTGAAGCCAACCCGGAAACGATCGACAGCTTCAGCCGGGAATTGGTCGAGGCGACCAGCCGGGAGATTAGAGCGAGCGTCTTGTCGGGAATAGGACAAATGCAGGATAATTTAGAGTACCTGAACGGCCCCGGCAGGGAGATCGACAATAAGGAAACGCTGGCGCTGGCAGTCAGGCTCTCCGCCTGGCGCAAACAATTGAACAAGCTCCGCACCGAAGACGATGTCGCCCAGGCAACAACGCGCCTCGGCCAAATGCTGGAACTGACTCCGTCCGCCAGAATATCCTCGGCGGTAACAAACGAACTGTTGATCGGTTATCAACTGGTAATGACCAGCGCTTTGCCGGAAAAAGGGGCCCGGGTCGCTCAAGCGGCCCTCGAATATCAATCGGAAACACTGGTTTGCGGTTTTCTTATGAAAGAGGTTGACGGAAACCTGGCTAACGCCAATCGCTTAAGATTATTTTTAAAAGAGAAAGAACTCTGGTCTCGCTTAATCCGAACCATGAGCCAAAGAAAAGAAGAAGCCTTGTCTCTTTTTATCAATAACCTGGTTTTTGAGGCGAAAAAGCGGGCCGGACACATCCAGTTCTCCGGCTTGAGAACACAACTTATCGCGGTCCAAGACCCATTCCAACCGGAAATTCTCGAAGAAGCTTTAAATAGCACGCTCCATCTTCTTGGCTAACGCCTCGCTCGACCTGATCGCCGCGAACCTTTGTCCCCCAACCTTCCTTATTTCCGCGACATTAGTCTCATCGATCCCGCCAATTGCCACAACCGGGACCTTGACCGTCACCAGGACTTTTTTTAATAACTTTAAGCCGACCGGCTGGCCCAGCGGCTTGCTCGGCGTTTTAAAGATCGGCCCGCAACTGATGTAATCTGCCCCCGCTTTGGCCGCTTTGACCGCCTGTTCCAGGCTATGGGTCGAGAGCCCGATGATCTTATCGGCGCCGATCTTCTCCCGAACCTTCTTCACCGTTAACTTGGCGAGATCTTCCTGGCCCAGATGGACCCCATCCGCTCCAACTTGCGCCACTAAATCCCAGTAATCGTTCAGAATAAAGGTCGCGCCGGCCCGTTTGGCCAGGACGGCGAGCTTCTTCGCCAGCTGGAGATAAGCTTCTTTGCTGATCTTTTTATCCCGGAGCTGGATCATTTTCGCGCCGGAGGACAAAGTTCGCTCTGCCATTTTCAAATGATCGAGAGCCGGGTCGGTCACGACGTAAAGCTCAAAATCGAGCTTGATCGCTTTCTCTAATTTAGGAATAATTTCTTTTTCCAGGTCGTAAAGCTGAAAGCGGGCTTCTTTAAATACCCGGCCGTAGTCCGCTTTGATCAGCTTGGAAAATTCTTCCAGGCAACGGACCGCTTCCTCCGCCCGTTTGATGTTGGCCATAAAGACCGACTTCAGGTCGGCTCGCTCGCCTTCGCTCTTAGGATATAACCGCCGGCCAACGTCACCGGCCGATTCGCGGTAAAGATAAAAGTCGTTGCCGATCGGCCGGATCCCTTGTTGCAGAAGATGGCGCAACCCTTTGACCTTGGCGGTCAGCGCTTCATCGCTCAAGATAAACCTGACGATCTCGTCCACCACCCGCAACCCTTCCATGGAGCGGTTAATGTTCGCGTCTATAATTCTTAAGACCTTAGCGTTGCTGCTCATTACAACTCCATTCTCACCCACTGGGTCGGATCGACCCGCAGATTGTTGACCGACATCCCCCAATGGAGATGAGCCCCGGAGGAGATCCCGGTATTGCCGGACAAGGCAAGTTGATCCCCCCGATTGACGACTTGTCCAACTTCAACCAGAAATTTGGATAGGTGGAAGTAGAGGGTCTGGACCCCCTGGCCGTGATCGACGACAATCGTATTGCCAAAAGCCCGCAAGCGGCCGGTATATACAACTTTGCCGTCATTCGGAGCGGCGACGACGGTTCCCTGCGGAACTGCCAGGTCATAGCCCCGGTGACGGCCGGAAGGCTTCCCGTTAACTTTCTGGACCACCCCAAAGACCATGGAAGTCGGGGCTTCGACCGGCCAGGAAAATTTGCCGCTCCAGCGCTGGACCGGGTCTTTGACGACCAGGACTTTTTCAACTTCCGCCCATTCGTTGTTGATTATCTCCCGGCTGCGGAGCTTGTTCTTCGCCGGCTTCAACCAAAAAGAAACCACGGGAAATTTTCCTTTGACGATCTTCACTCTCTTTTTGATCGCCTGCGGGGGAGTTTCAATTTGCTCCAACGTCAGGACCAGCGGATAAACCCCCGGCTTTTGTTCCAGGGGGATCCCAACCAGGGCCCGATAGCCGTCAACCGCCGTGAAAAAGCGGACCTTTTCGCCCAAAAATGTTCCCCGGATATTTTCAATCCCATCAGTTGAACTAACCTTAATTTCCAGGGTCTTCCCCTGTTCGATCGCTCCGGTCGAGAGGGTCGCCTTTCCAAGCGCTAACAATGGAAAGGCAAAACAAATGGTTAACGCCGCCAACAGAATAATTCTTTTCATAACTGACATTTTAGCACATCTCCACCGGCTATTAAAAAACAGCCAAACTGAAATTCCCCGCTATTTTCTTCGATAATATCATGAAGGACAAACACATGAACAATCGAATTCCACCACCATCATCAGGCCGCCGGTCCGGTTTTTGGGTTCACGCCCCGCTCACGCCTTATAATTCATTCGTCACCCGCAAGCCCTTAGCCGGCCGCTATCTGATCCTTGAGGAAAGGAACCGGAGCGATATGTCCCAGGTTTATCGGGCGATCGATCTTAAAAAGCTGACCTCGACCGACCGTTCGCGGTTCAGCGAGATCGGCGTTGAGCTCGGCGCTCTTCAGCCGGGGGATCTCCAACGTATTTTGTCCCAAACGCCAAGCATCGTCAAACGCTGCGGCGTGATCGTAAAGTTCGCCGAAGGCGACGCCCTGCCGTACATGCAGACCGAAGCCAAATTTCTCCATCTAACCGCCAGCGAAGAACGGATCCCCCGCCTGATCGAGCACCGCCTGATCGAAAGCGGCCGGGACAACCCGCTGGTCACCCGCAAAGAATGCTTGATCGCCCAGGATTTAGGCGACCTGACCCTGGCCGCGGTCCTCCAAGGCCAAATGGAAAGAAAGATCCCTTTTTATAAAATGGTGGAGATCGCGATGGAGACCTTTTACGCGCTGAGCGTAGTCCACCGCCACGGCTATGTCCATCGGGATGTTAAACCATCGAACATCATGCTGATTATGGGGGAGAACCAGAAGATCAACGTCCGGCTGCTTGATTTCGGCGGGATCATAAAAATCGGCGAGCCGATCCTGGCGGATGTCAGCACGCCAAGCTACGCTTCGCCGGAACAGTTCCAGACCCACCTCGATCAAGACCGTCACTACACCAGCTTAACGGCCGCCTCGGATTATTACAGCCTGGCCCAGGTTATCGCCGAAGGGATCACCGGCAAACCGCCGATGCGCGTTACCGTCTGGAACGATAAACAGTATAAAAACGTGGTCTACAATAAAAAGACCTGGGAAAATCAGCTCACCAAACCGATGCCCAAACTTTCGATCGAAGAGATTGAAAGCGCTTACCATACGGACAGACTGCCGGAGATCGCGAAAGAGATCAAAACGATCCAACGCCAGCTCAACGCCCTGCTCCAGGGGTTGGCACAAAAAGATCCGAACAAGAGGCCTAATTTTCACGATATTATCAGAAAAATAGAAGCAATCCTGGATATCCACCGGAGTATTGCCGACTATCTTGGGAGCTTAGGTAGCGGGGACGATCAAGGGCTGGGGCAACCCTTCCTGCCGACTGAAAATGAAGACCCGACTATTGTCACCCCGCGCCCACAGGCCGTGATTGACGAAAGGACCGTCGTCTCAATCCCGCAGCGTCGGAATTTAAGCTGAAATTCCGTCTCATTTGTAAGGATATCTATTTGGCCGGGAACCCGGATAAGAAGAGCCCGCCGCAAAGGATTGATAATGCCCTACAATTATAACTTGGCGACGACGTATCGAGCAAGCCTCCGCGGCTATCACGTCGGCGTAAAAACCAACACTTTTCTCTCTCATCTTGAAAGCACCGGCCGGGTCAGCTTGGCTGAAGTCAAGAAAACTATCTCCAATTGGCAAACGGTCTCGGCAAATAGCGGCTGTTTACTGTTTACTTCACAACGCCACCTCGGCAAAGAGTTCGCTGGGTTAAATAAAAATGACGCGTTCAGAACCTTTTGCCAATATATCTGTTTCGCGTCGCCAATTTACGCCCTGACCTCAAGCCAGGTCCCGTTCTCCCCGCCATTGCTCCAGATTTCAGATGATCCCGGCTTTAAACAGATTACCGGCTTTGCCATTCCTCGGCCGGTCGAATTTGTCGCGGAAACGGTCACCTATAGTCTGGGCCAAAGAGAGACCGCTGATTTTTTAGGTGAGAAGCTGCTTCCTTTCGCCGGGAAGATCGTCGTTGTCGACCCGCTCAGTCTGCAAAAAAAACAATTATTGAACACCATCCTTGTCCTTAGCCGCCTTCTAGCCACGGCTTAGCCGAAGAACCCCAATAAAAAAGGCGTCCTGAAAATATCAGGACGCCTTATCTTAATTTAATAAGCTTTTTGAAAACCAGGCAACCCCCGACTTTTACATCGGGGCTAGGAGACGACGCGAGACCGACCTAAGAGTATTCCCGAAATTAATCAGGATGTAAACTCCTTAGAAAGGAGGTGATCCAGCCACACCTTCCGGTACGGCTACCTTGTTACGACTTCACCCCAGTCACCAGCACCACCTTAGCTCCCCGAAGGGCACTTCAGGCGTTTCTGACTTCCATGGTGTGACGGGCGGTGTGTACAAGGCCCGAGAACGTATTCACCGCAGCACGCTGATCTGCAGTTACTAGCGATTCCAGCTTCATGAAGGCGAATTGCAGCCTTCAATCCGAACTGAGCAACACTTTCTGAGATTTGCTCTTCCTTGCGGATTTGCATCCCTTTGTATGTTGCATTGTAGCACGTGTGTAGCCCTGGGCATAAGGGCCATGATGACTTGACCTCATCCCCACCTTCCTCCTCGTCATCCGAGGCAGTTTCGCCAGAGTGACCAACTTAATGCTGTCAACTGGCAATAGGGGTTGCGTTCGTTGTTGGACTTAACCAAACATCTCACGACACGAACTGACGACAGCCATGCAGCACCTGTAAAGGCTTCCCGATTGCTCGGGATCGTTCCCCTTTCGGTTCACTACTACCAATATGTCAAGCCCAGGTAAGGTTTTTCGCGTAGCATCGAATTAAACCACATGCTCCACCGCTTGTGCGGGCCCCCGTCAATTCTTTTGAGTTTTAACCTTGCGGTCGTAATCCCCAGGCGGTTCATTTAACGCGTTAGCTACGGCACTAAAGGGGTCGATACCTTTAACACCTAATGAACATCGTTTAGGGCTAGGACTACCGGGGTATCTAATCCCGTTTGCTCCCCTAGCTTTCGCGCCTCAGCGTCAGAAATGGTCCAGAAAGCCGCCTTCGCCACTGGTGTTCCTTCCAATATCTACGCATTTCACCGCTACACTGGAAGTTCCGCTTTCCTCTACCATTCTCTAGTAATGCAGTATCAGATGCGGACACAGGTTGAGCCTGTGGATTTAACATCTGACTTACAAAACCGCCTACGCGCCCTTTACGCCCAATGATTCCGGACAACGCTTGGCCCCTACGTATTACCGCGGCTGCTGGCACGTAGTTAGCCGGGCCTTCCTCTGTGGGTACCGTCAATATCGTCCCCACTGACAGTGCTTTACATCCCGAAGGATTTCGTCGCACACACGGCGTCGCTCCGTCAGGCTTTCGCCCATTGCGGAAAATTCCTCACTGCTGCCTCCCGTAGGAGTAGGGACCGTGTCTCAGTTCCCTTGTGGCTGATCGTCCTCTCAGACCAGCTACCCGTCATTGCCTTGGTGGGCCATTACCCCGCCAACTAGCTGATAGGACGCAAGCCCATCTTTAAGCCCCTTGCGGGATTTAATCCCAGTCACATTCGAGACCGGGGTCACATCTGAAATTAGCCCAGATTTCTCCAGGTTGTGTCAGTCTTAAAGGTAGGTTGCTTACGTGTTACTCACCCGTTTGCTGCTCGGTTCGAAACCTCGCTCAACTTGCATGTGTTAGGCACGCCGCCAGCGTTCGTCCTGAGCCAAGATCAAACTCTCAATAAAGAGTCTAATTCAGCTCTATCATTTATAATCTATCTAAACCAAAAGAAAAAGATACGAAGACTCGCATCAATCTCATTGCCTGATTTTCAAAGATCTTGTTTATCGCACCGAGGAGATATCGAAAGAAGAAATGACGAGGCAAAACATTTCCGACGCATTTACGTAGAAAGCTTCTCGCTACCCTCCTTTCGCTCTACTAGGGCTTGATCATTGTAACGCAAGTTAAGCCGGGTTGTCAAGCTGTTTTTGCTTCGAAGCGGTCAGAGGCCCCCGGCCCGGCTTTTTGCCAGCTTAACCTTAAAGATCGCTCCCCCTTCGGGATTGTCTTCCACCCAGACAAGGCCACCGTGCAGTCTAACCAGCAATTTAACAATCGCCAAGCCCAACCCGCTCCCTTCAACCCCTTCTTTCTCCTGACATTCCAATCTCTCAAAACGGTCAAAGATGGCCGTCTTATATTTATCGGCTATTTCCCGACCATTGTCCTTGACGGCAAAAATAAAACTATCGGGCTGTTCTTCCACTGAAAGCTCGATTCGCGTCCCCGGGTTGGAATACTTAACGGCATTATCGATCAGATTGGAAAATATTTCGGAAGCCAAAGATAAACCGTCAAAAGAAGCGCTTTCGGAGATTGCCCCGACAATAAAGTGCTTCTTTTGCTGTGCCGCTTTCGGCCCCAGGTCGGCAACTATTGTTTCAACGATTTGCCGCAAATCGAGCCGTTTAAAGATTTTCTTTAATTCCGGGTCCTGGAGCCGGGAAAAAAGCCTGGCGCTGGAGATCAGTTCGTTTATTTTAACCGCGTTTTCGGCAATTATTTGACCGTACTGTTGAACATTTCCCTCGCCAGTCTGTTTTAACAACAAAGCGTAGCCCAAAACGCTGGTCAAATAATTATTGATGTCGTGCTCCATTATGGAAATAAAAAGATCTTTAAGCTTATTGCTGTTCTCAAGTTCTTGCGTTCGCCGCAGGATCTTCTCTTCCAGGCCGGCATTCAACTGGTCGATCTCATCATATTTTTGCTCAAGCAGGATCTTCTCTTCTTCCAGTTTTTTTAAGGTTAGTTGGAGCGTGGTCTCACGGTTGAAAAGTTGGCCGAAGGTCCGCGCCCATAAGCTTTTGTCATGCCAGGAAACATGGTAAACGCAATTTTTGGCGCCGTAAACGACCCCGTCAAGCTTAAAAGTCCCGTCAGGAGACAAAGTCCCGATCACCTTGCCGGCCGCGGTTTTCTCATCGTCCCCCTTATTGAACTCCAGCACCTCTCTTTTTTCATTTACCCGGTAAAACTTGAACCCGATTAACCCCTTGTGTTCAATTGGGACGGAACATTCCGTTTCCACAACACTCGCCTTATCATAACCGATAAAAGTGGGAAGATACTCCAGCCCGCCTCTGGTGGTTTGGCAGGTGCTTTCTTTGATCATAAAGATGTCGGATTGTATTCTGTTTTCAAAAATGATCTGATTTTTACCAGCGTCCGTGACCTTGGAAACATAAATTTTACAAAAATTGTCTTTCACGATCAAAGGAAATTTATGGTAAAAGACCGCCAGCGAAGGCGAGAAAATCCGCATCAAGAAATCAAGATGGCCGTATTCCCTTTTTTGCATGGCTTCGACCTGGATCTTGTAAGAAAGCTTATCATCATGAAAATATTGATTGGCGCGCTCAAATATTTCTTTCGTAATTCGCGTTGAAAACCAGCGGTGTTCGTCGATCAGGGACATCTCATCATATGGCCGGCCGTTGAAAAAAGGGAGGTCTCGCAGAACGCTTCCGGCTTCTTCTTTTCCCAGATGAGAAAGAACATAGTCATAAAAAGTTTTGTTGGTTTTGCCGCTGACTTCTTTTTCCATGCGGGATTAAGCTTAACACAAGCTAAAAGCTTAATAAAGTAGGCTCGCCGGAATACTAACCCTCGAAATTTTATCTTGACAAAAAACCAACTAGGTATACAATTGTATACCATCAAGCTTAAAGCGTCCATTTACAAGGAGAATAACAATGACACCAAGCGACAGACAGGCACTGGTCCTAAATTACGTGACTAGCTATATAAATGAACGGGGGTTTGCCCCGTCGCTCCGGGATATCTGCCGGGCGCTCGGCTTCGCCTCGCCCCGCTCCGCCCAAAAACACCTGGAAGCGCTCGAAGCGGAGGGGTTGATCCGGCGGGAGAGCAAATCTCGCGCCATCAGCCTCCTGACCGAGCCTGATTTGAGGACAATCGTCCTCCCCTTCCTCGGCTTCATCGCCGCCGGCGCGCCGATCGAAGTCCTGGAGCACCAGGAAACAATGGCCATCCCGGCGACCCTCATCGGCCGCAAGCCATGCTACATCCTGCAGGTCAAAGGAAACAGCATGATCGAAGATCACATCCTGAACGGCGATTTCGTCGTCGTGGAAAAATGCGATTCGGCCGATGACGGCGAAGTGGTCGTCGCCCTGATCAACCGTTCCGAAGCTACCTTGAAAAGGCTTTATCGCGAACCAAACCGGGTCCGGCTCGAACCGGCCAACTCAACGATGAAACCGATCTACGTGAAAGACGTCGCCGTGCAGGGAAAAGTCCGGGGACTGTTCAGACGGTTCTAGGGGGAAATGCAAAATGGAAAATGACTTAATGAAAAATGTATCAATCCGGAATATTACTCAAAATAATACATTCATTTTTAATTTTGCATTAAGTCATTTTTAATTAATCATAGGAGCATGAAACATGGAAATACAAGACCGAACTTTTAAGCTGGGGGTAAAAATCGCAGAATTCGCCATTGCTTTATACAAAAAGCAAGAGCTACAAGTCCTTCTTAAGCAATTATTAAGATCGGGAACATCCATTGGCGCAAATATGGAAGAAGCGGACGGCGCAGTATCAAAGAAAGACTTCATCAATAAAGTTTCTATCTCATTTAAAGAAGCAAAAGAAACCCGATATTGGCTAAGAATACTTCAAGAAGCTGAATTGCTAAAGAACCAGGAGAATTTAAATAAGCTGCTCAACTTATTAAAAGAAACGGAAGAAATAGCTAATGTTTTGGGAGCAATCTTAAAAAAGGCAAAAGCATGATTATTAATAATATGACCGCAGGCCATACATTCATTTTTCATTTTGCATTATGTCATTTTTAATTTCAACAAAAAGCGAAAAGGGAACCTGGCGAAGGACACGCGGCTTCGGGTCGACCAGGCCTCCCTTTTCGCCGACGATAAATTAAACCGGAGGCTAAACCATGCCGGACACTGAAAAAAAGCTCGAGGTCCTGGGAGCGGCCGCCAAATACGACATCTGCGCTTCCACGGCGGCCCCGCAAAAGCGGCAGCCGAACAGCAACTATATCGGCTCCAACGCCCCCGGCGGGATCTGCCACAGCTTCACACCGGATGGCCGCTGTGTCTCTCTCCTCAAGGTCCTGATGACCAACTCCTGTAAAAACAACTGCCAGTACTGCGTCAATCGGGTCAGCAACGACTTTGAGCGCAGCAGTTTTGAACCGAAAGAGCTGGCCGATCTTTTTATCGAGCTCTACCGCCGCAATTACATCGAAGGGATCTTTCTTAGTTCGGGAGTCCAGAGAAGCACGACCTACACCATGGAACGGATGATCGCCGTCCTGGAAATCCTCCGGTTCCAATATCGCTACCGGGGCTACGCCCATCTGAAAGTCCTCCCCAACACCCCGGCCGACCTGATCGAACGGGGAGCTAAGCTGGCCGACCGAATGTCAGTCAACCTGGAAAGCCCCAATCCCGACCGGCTCAAGTCGATCGCCAGCGAAAAGAACTTCATGCTCGACCTGATCGAACCGATCAACGCCATCCAAAAACAGGTCGAAAAAGGGCTGCTTAAAGCGGGCCATACGACCCAATTTGTGGTTGGCGCCGCCGGTGAGACCGACGCCGAACTCCTGCGAACGACCAACTGGCTCTACAAAAAGAAAAACCTGAAGCGGGCATATTTTAGCGCCTTTGTTCCGACCGGCGAAACGCCGCTGGCCGGGGCCAAACGGGTCCCATTACTGCGCGAACATCGCCTCTACCAGGCCGATTGGTTGATGCGTTTCTACCACTTTGAGCTCGATGACCTGGTCATGAAACAAGACCAGAACTTGAGCCTCGATATCGACCCCAAGATGGCCCACGCCCTGAAGAACCGGCAGCGGTTCCCACTCGAGATAAACCGGGCCTCTTTCCGGGATTTGCTAAAAGTCCCGGGGGTCGGACCGCTCGCCGCCAAACGATTATATCGGGCCCGTAAAGAACACCGCTTTACCAACCTGCAAGAGCTAAAAAACCTGGGGGTCGTGACCAAGCGGGCCAAGCCCTTTATCCTGATCAACGGGGTCAAACAAGGGAATATTAGCGAGATCGTCACGGTCAAACAGCTTGAGCTCTTTGAAAACTTTAGCAGTTCGCTCGCCTGGGCGCAGGCTCCGCAGTTGCTGACATAGGAAACAAGCTTACAGCTATAAGCTTTAAGCTTAAAGCTGTAAGCTTATAAATGAACGAACAACTATCAATTTTTAACGACAAGTTCGATCGGAAAGAAGAGCTGGAAGAAAAACTTCCGGCGATCAAGCTCAAAGGAACACCGGAAGCATATTATTTGTTCCGCCAGCGACTTTACTACGCCCTCCTCCACAAAGACCCCAATAAATATCAGCTAATCGATAAAGTAATCGAACAGGCTAAGGCCAAAGGCTTGAGCTATATTTTGTGCAAGGTCTCGGCCGAAGCCAAAAAGTTCATCGACCTGGCCCGGCAGGTCGCGGGGGAGCGCCATCGGGCGATCTCTTTCCTCCGGCTGAAACCAATCGACCAGCACAACGTCCTGATGGGGGAATTTGAAATCGTCCACCAGACCGGCGAGATCATCATGCTCCACTTCTTAAAACGCTTTCCCAAGTACCGGATCATGCTGGTCTTTGGCGATGAGGTTTTTATCGGTCAGGGGAACGAGATCTTCAAGGAAAAGTTCGACCGTAAAAAGGCGGTCCTGCCGGCCACTACCGACGAGTTCGAAAAATACTGGCTCGCCTTCTACCGTTCGCAGTACATCCCGGAACGGCGCAACTTGAAGTACTTCCAGCGGATGATCCCCAAGAAATATTGGCGCTGGGTCACGGAATTGAAGGAATTTGGCTTCTTAAGCTAAAACACCCACAACCACAGCCGGGTTGATCGCGAATTATAGGTGCAAGAAGTCTAAATTGAGTTGATATTCAAGCCCAATTATTGGGGCGAATTCATCCGTTCTGACGTTAGCTTCTTTGCCTAAACTGTTAGGAAACAGTTTTGAATACGCCAGCCCCCCTACTAATCGCAATTCATGTTGGACACCCTCGGTAAGCTCGGAACTCAGGCGAAGTCCGGCATAGGCTTGCCATTCCAGGTTCCTGCCCAGAATAAAATTATCTTTGGTTTCCAAGGAATTATATCTGTCCCAACCAGTGTTTACAGCTGTTTCATAGGTGCGCAATTGCAGCCTGGCCAGCCAATATTCACCTGATAATTCGCCAAATATTTTAGGGTAAACAAGGCCAGTCGCACCTAAATAATAATAGGTAAGCGCGGCTCCATAGTCTTTTGTTTCTGTGCCGGGAGCATCCGTATAATTTCTTTCGTTAAGATGGGACCCGGTTATTACGCCAAAATCGGCCCCGACGCCGGTTCGAAGCGTCAAACCTTCATTGCTCTCTTTTTTCGAACTGCTGATTTTCAACCCTAACTCCAGCGAAGCAAAAGTAAAAAGCGGTTCGGTTTTATTGTCTTTTTGGCTGATAGGGCCGTTATTGTCTGGATCGGCCTTGGTATCAGCGGGATGGATCGGAACCGTCCGGACAGGCTCCGGGACATTGGTCTCGCCCGCTCCTTGGATTCCATATATATTGCAACTTGCCTTGGGGGTAATACCAGTATAAAGACTAACAGATGCTTCCATAAAAAACTCCTTTGTTTATTTAATCCTTCATTCTCTACATCTATTTATCCCTTAAGATGTTAATAAATTTCACCCAATCTTAGTAACATCGGGCTCCGGCCGCCGGCGGCTTATACAATCACAATCCTTAATAGACTGAAATTTTATCCTTCTCCTATTGATATATATTTAGCGCGAATTCCTATATAAAACGGGGGAAATCAATGATCAGGGCGACCAACTATGTTCATTATTATTGCTTCCGGGCCGAAACGACATTAAAAAACTTTGTCTTAAGGCATCAGCGTGCCGCCGAAACGCTGGCTTTGAACGTTTCCCTGCTCCCGGTTGTCGCCGCCGTCGCCCTTTCCGCCATAACTTCGGCCAAGCTCCCTTTTGTCGCCGGAATCTGCTGGGAAAAGAACTTAAGAATCGATGTCGCCGGCGCCGCCCGCCAAAGAATTCTAAAAGAACTGACCAAGCTCGATGAATTTTCGGAGCTGATCGGCGAGATCGAACCAGCCCTGGTCCACGCCCTCAACAAAGCATTTATGGAAATCAGCCAACTGGAAGCCACCGCCCGTTTCGACCGGTCGGCCTTCAACCAACAGCAGGAAGCGGTCCTTCAGCTGATCGAAAAAGATGTCTGGCAGACGCTGGAACCGAAGATCCAGGACACCCAGAAAAAAGCCCGCCTGCGCGCCTGGATGGACCAGCTGGAAAGCAAACTCTCTGGTGTTGACAACATCCAACAGCGGGCCGCCGACCTCTTGAGGGAAACGACCAGAGAAATCTTATACGACTTCAACGGCAAAGCGGAAGAGACCCTCGGTCAGTCGATCCCCGGCGAGATCGAAGGGACTGGCGAAGACCACGCGATGCATATCCTGGCGGAAACGATTGTCGAAAAGATCATGGACCGCGAGCTTGATTTTGAAGTCGCCATGCGGCAGGTCGTGGCCGAAGTCATGAAAGAGGGAGTGATCGACGCCGCGGGGCAGGAAAATCTGGTCAGAGAACTGCTGACCGCTTCCCGGTCGAACAACGGCACCACCCTCGCCCAACTTTTCGATAGCTTTCGCCGGGACTACCTCGACCCCGGACCGGGCAAATTACAGCTGCCCAAAAAAGCTAGCGCCGCCCCCGCTCAACAGGTACTGGGCAAAATCCAATTAGTTAAAAAAACCGCCGGGAGAACCGATGGAAGCTCTAACTAGACTGCCGATCAGACAAAGCGTCCGCCTGATCAGGGAACTGACCATCGCCGCTCGCAGCACGTTTGTAAACCACCCGAGCTTGTTACCCGGAGGACGAATAACAAAAGAAATTGCCCCACCGACTCACAACCTGCTAAGCCTGACGCCCGCCGGGACCCTGATCCGCGATGAATTAAGCCTGATCGCGAGAAATCCGGCCGGCCTCGAAAGCAACGGCGCGGTTAACGGAACCAACGGCGTCAACGGCGCGGGTGACGGCGAGCCGAAAACCCCGATCGAAAAGCTGGAAGAACTTGGCCTGCGCAACATTACCAGCGAAGCCCGCGCCGGCGATCTCGATCCGGTCTTTGAACGAAGCGACGAAATGGCGGAGCTTTCCAAACGGCTGAAGGGCGGCAGCAACGCTATTCTGATCGGCAACACCGGCGTCGGAAAAACGGCGATCGTCGAAGGGCTGGCCCAGGAGTGGAAGGATGAGGAAAAAACCTACTTCTTCAGCCTGGGGATGAAAGATCTCGACCGCTCGGTCCTCGAACCGCAGTTGAAACAGATCGTCGAAACGGTCCAAGACGCCTTCAAACAGGGCTACACCGTTTACCTCCTGATGGACGAACTCCACCTGATGGAACAAGCGGGCGTTCTCGAACTGTTGAAGGAACCCCTCGCCCGCCCCGGTTTCCAGGTCGTGGGTGCGACGACAACGGGAGAATTCTATCGCTATTTTAATAACGACGCCACCAAACGGCGGTTCGGCGATCCGATCAATATCGAATCGCTGACCGGCGACAAGCTGCGGCGGCTGGTCCGGAATATCATTCCGGTCATCCTGGAGAAACTAAGAGGAGTGGAAAAGATCGAGGTCCCGCCCGCTTCGCGCCAGGCGGCGATCGACCTCTCGCCGCTGATCGTCAACCGCTTCCCGCCGGACGCGACGATCGCCCTGATCAAAGAAGCGATCGGCAGTAAACGGAGCCAGCTCGGCGACTTAAGAAGGATCGTAACGGAAACCCCGAAAAAGCTGGCCGACGATATCAACGACCTGATCGAATTTGCCGCCGATCCAGCCACCCGCCCGCAATTAGAGGGTATCTGGAAATCGGTCATCGGGATTGTCGCCGCTTACCTGGAAAGCGAACTGCTGGTGGAAAAAGTTGTGCGCAAACTGGCTGAGTCCGGCTGCCTGACAATTACCGAAGACGATATTCGCGCCCAGGCCTCGAAAATGGCCGGCCTTGACCTGCGCAAAATGGATGAATTGGACATTCAACAGCTTAGCCAGATCGAGGGACGGATCAGGACCCGCTTCATCGGACAGGACCAGGCGGTCGGGAAAGTTGCCGGCGCCGTTAAACGGTATAAGACCGGCCGACGCAAAAAACAGTCGCCGATCGCCGCTTTCATGTTCACCGGACCGACGGGGACCGGCAAAACCGAACTGGCCCACACCCTGGCCTGGCTGTTATTCGGCAACGCGCAAAAGGTCATGACGATCGATATGACCCAGTGCGAAGGGAAAGCTGGAAAGACCCTGCTCTTCGGCCCCGATCCCGGTTTTGTCGGGTTTGACAAAACCAAAGGGATGCTGCCGGAGCTCTTTAAAAGAAAAGAGAACCGCCACGGGGTCCTCCTCCTTGACGAAGCGGACAAAGCCGACCCGGATGTTTATGAATCATTATTAGTGATGCTCGACCAGGGTTATGTTCAGAACAAAGAGACCGGTGAAAAATATTCTCTCGAAGACGTAGTGGTCATCATGACCTCGAACCAGGGGGAAGCCCAAATGCTCAAGCCCGAACAGATCAGGGAGCTGGCCGCCGGCAAAGCGCCGGAAGAAGCTAAGAAGATCGCCGACGGGTTGACCAAAGCAAACCGCGAGATCGCCGCTAATTCATTTAAAAGCCAGAAAGATGAATATGGCCGCGACAAATATCCCCCCGCCTTTCTCCGGCGGCTCGATATTGTTCCTTTTGATTATCTGAACGAAGCCGACCTCTCGGCCATCGCCGATATCCAGTTGAAAAATTTTGTCGCCCAGGTAGAAACCGACCAAAAGCTTGAGGTCGTCCTGGGCGGGGATGAGACTGAATACCAGGCGGTCAAGCAATATATTATGGAAAGAGGAATCGACCTGGCCGGGGGCGCCCGGCCGCTAAAGCAAGCGCTTGAAGAGCATCTCGACAATACTTTTTCCGCCTGGCTGGTCAATAATATGCCAAACGGCGAACATATTATCAAGATCTCGGTCCGGGATGGGGAACTTCGCTTTGAAGAAACCACCGACAAGTCGGAGCGGGGTCGCCAGATGGATATCGCCCAAATTCACGGCCGCAAAGGAATAATTTTACGCAAAATCCGCGAACTGGTCGCGGCCGGAGCGGAAGTCGACGCCGCCATGATCGGCGGGCTCCTCTCCCCGCCCAAAGGGGCAGAAAAAGTTGAGCTCTGGCTGGAAGAAAATCCCTGGCCGGAGGACGAAACAGCCCGGGCCGAAGCGCTAGCCAAGGTCAAACAGGCTCTGACAACCGAAGACCGGCAAGCGCTCGAAGCGGAACTCCCCGAGCTTCTCAAAAGCGGCAATCCCGGGATAGTCGCGCTAGCCCAAGCGATTGCCGACGAACTCCAACAGGCGAAAGAAGCAGCGCAATTTACCAACAAGCCGGACTGGGAAATAACTCTTTCCCCCGGAGACAAGGCCAAAGTCGATCCGAAAATCAAATCAGCCCAGGCCGGTCTTAAGGAATTGTTGACGGCCCGCGGCTTGCCCGAAACCGAACAGGGAGCCGTCCTGCGCGCCCTCTCCACCCTGATCTATGCCGCCAAAGACCGGCAAGAAAAACTCACCGGCGATGAGCGGGACAAACCGATAATCGTGCGTTGGCGGATAAGCCGGGCCAACGATATCCAGATCGTTGTTTATAACGCGGACAGAGAAGCCCGCGAGGAAGGGCCAAGACTGGCGGACTTCAGGAAGAAATATATCGACGGGACCAGCCGCTCTCTGGCCATCAAGGCCGGTAAAACCGGCACCAGCTTTGTTTTCAGCATCATCGCGAACAGAGAGATAAAGATTGAACTTTCTCCGCCGACCAAGCCCCTGGCGGAAGCGCTCGCCCCTATCCTCAATCCTAGCGACAATATTATTAAGAATAACGGGGCCGTGTTGTTGATCCAGGACCTGGCCGCGTCTCTCTTAGCCTCATCCCAACCGCCGAGAATGATGGCCCCGCTTGATAAGTTGATAGGAGAATTTTTTGTTTCAGCCAACCCGCAAATCATCTCATTCAACGACCTGTTAACTAATAATAATCTGGACCCGGAATATAAGGCCGAGATCATTAAAACTCTGCTTGAATTGCCCGAAGCGCCCAAGTTCCCGCCGATCAGCCTCTCGCTGACCAGATCGGCCGATGGAATAGATGTCGCCTTCGTCCTGCCGGGAACGGTTGACATCGCCAAAATCCAGCAAGATTACGCAAATATGGCCCGAGGCGCGAAGGTTGAACTGATCGGCCGGTCCGAAGGCGAGAACAAAATCCTGACGATAAGGATCCCTGATTAATGGTCGCGCCGGTCACCAATAGATCGATCGTTCGATTGCCCCAAAGAGCCCTACCAGCTCTGCGGGGGATAGTCGAGATCTCCTCCTTTTCCGTCGGCAAAGAGCGGCTCGGCCCGGCCCTCACCACTCTCTTCCAACGATTGGGGATCACACCCAAAAGCATTCAACTTGATAATACCGCCAAGATCAGATTGCTGGGAATGGGCCCTTCGCTGGAGAAGCGGACCGAGCTTTTTGAATCCGCCGAAGTTCTTTTCTCCTCCTTGAGGCTCTCGGCTTTCCTGACCCAGGAGCAGGCGCTGTATATTTTGGGCAATAAAGAAAACATCGATCTGATGGCCAAGGGAACGACTGCCTCGGCCGCGATCGCAAGTCAACCGCAAATCGTCCTGCCCGAAATGATCACTATTTCAAACAAGCTCGCGATCATGAGGGACGAAGTGACGATCGGCTTGTTCAAACAGATAATGCGGGGATACGTAATAACCGGCAATTTCGCCGATTCACTAAGAGATATCCTTAATGACCCGTCAAGAGCAAATGATCCAATAGTTTATGTAAGTTTAATTGATGCCAGGGAATTTGCGGACCGTTTAAGCAAGCTTACCGGCAGAAAGTTCAGAGTTCAAACCGAGCAGGAATGGTTCCAGGAAAGGGACAAGTTATCAGGCCTTAATTTTACATGGACGGAGACAAAAAACAGCGAGGGTTATATTCTTTGCCTCCTGTACGACGGCGTCGACCCCGGCAACCGCCAGACAATAAAACCGGAGACCCGCTCCATGGATATCTCGATTCGTTTAGTCGAAGATATTTTATCTGATCCTCCCGCCGCACGGCCCCCAATCATGGGCCTGTATGACCGCTGTGTGGAAGAAAACAGACTAAATGATTTAGTCAACGAGCTTCGCTACAGCGACTTCGGCACTGCGGCCACAAAGCTCAAATATCTTGACCCCACCCAAGCAGCCACAGCCTTGTCGCGGATCACTCTGAACGTCGACGAAATATTTAAGGGGATGCTGACGCACGGCGATCTTGAAGAAATGGCCGGGATCATGCACCAATTGGCCGTGAACCACCCCGACTACGCCCTCCCCCTTTTTCAGCGCCTGGCGGACGATTCGGCCTGTGTCGTCTTCGCGGTTCAAAACCTCCTCTCCAAAGAAGCCTCGGAGCTTCTGGGGGTGTTTTTAAAAGAAGAAAACGGGATGGAGCGGATCGTAGGCCTGCTGGCGCGGTGTCCAAAGGAGATCGCGGAATTAATTATGCCGCACATCGAATTATTGGAAATCGCGTCCGACTTATCGGAGCTTAAAAGTTCATGGTAGCGCCAAAAACCGGTAATTCAATAATTCGCTTGCCTCAAAAGGCCGTGCCAGCTTTTACAATGAGAGTGGCACTGCGAGGAGTGGTCGAGATCTCTTCTTTTGCGATCGGTAAAGAGCGGCTCGGCCCCTGCCTCACCGCACTCTGCCAACAACAGGGGATTGAACTTAACAGCATTCACCTCGACCGGATCGCCAAAGTCAGGCTGCTGGGCATGCAGCCTTCGCTCGAAACAAGATCAGCCGATGGGACCGCCGGCAACCTCTTCGCCGGTTTACAGCTCCAAGCTTTCCTGACACAGGATGAGGCGCTTTACATTTTAGGGGATAAACGGAATATTAAACCGATGGCCGCAGAGATTGGTCCCGACAGAATAGCCGGCATAATTAAATCCGACGTTAGATTAGCATTGGAATATCGCGTTCCCCCTCTTCAAATCACCGGGCAAATACGTGAAGCGGAAGAAACTATTTATCCTGACCACCTCATTAAAAAAGAACGTTTTCTGGCTGATTTAATACGAGAGATTTTAATAAAGGGGAACGGGGCAAGTGGAGTAGCGTTGATCAGGGAAGTCGTTAACAATCGGGAGTCTCCGCAAAGCGCGGCCCTGATGGGACTGCTCGTATTCCAGATTTATATGTGTGGTACCTACTCCAATATGTTCGAACAATTAAAATTAGTGATAGCTGACCTTTCTAATGCAAACAAAGGCATAGCAATAAGCGGCGCGCAACTGATCGGCCACACCCAAAAGCTTGGTACGGACGTTTTAGCAAAAGAATTAAATATAACGCCCGAAGAGGTCCCGGAAGTATTAGAAGGAATGGCTTTCTTTTCTCAATTAATGCCATCGAGCAAATAAAAACAATCATGGTCACGCCGGTAACCAATAAATCAATAATTCACTTGTCCCAAAGAGCCCTGCCGGCTTTGCGGGGAGTGGCCAGTATTTCCTCTTTTGCTATCGGCAAAGATAATCTCGCCCCCTGTCTCACCAAGCTTTTCCAACGACAAGAGATCAAACTAATAGGGATTCAGCTCGATACCGCCGCCAAAGTTAGGCTCCTGGGAATGCGCCCTGATCTAGCAACGAGAACTGTCGCCGAAACACCCGAGGCTATTTTCGCTTCGCTGGGACTGTCAGCCTTCCTAACGCAAGATAAACAGCTTTATATTCTAGGCGACAAACAGAATGACGATCTGATGGTCAGGGGGGCGATTCCTCCCGCTGCGGCCGGCCAACCGCAAATTGCCTTGCCCGAAATGGTCCCTATTTCAGACGGCCTCATGATCATGAAGTATGAAGTAACGGTCAGCTTGTTCAAGCGGGTGATGGCCGGCTATAGCTTTGAAGGAGCTTGGTCCAAGGAACTTAGAAAAATTCTTGCCGATCCAGAAAAAGAAGGCGGCACATTAACTTGGGCAAGCTTAGATGATGCCGTAGAATTTGCCCGGAAATTAAGCGATCTCACCGGCAGGCAATTCAGGCTCCCAACCGAAGAAGAATGGGAAGCGGTAACAGATGATTTGTTCGGCTCAAATTGGGAATGGACGATGACACAATCTGCGGGCGCCTCTTACGAAAAACCTTCTTTTGTTCTCCGCTGTCGGGGCCGCTCTGGCCGCGATAATTATATTCCCTGGGAGCGCTTTTCCAGCAACGCGATCCGCCTGGTCGAGGTTCTTCCAATTGGGACATCCGCCACCGTCCCCTCAATCATGGATCGATATATCAATCGCACGGATGACAGAAAGACAGAGGATCTGGCTAATTGGCTCCGATTTGACCTCGGCCATGCGGCCTTTAATCTTGCGAGTGTTGTGGAACACCGAAGGGCCGTGGCCGCGCTCTCGCTCATCGACCAGGCTGATGTCAACGAAATATTAAAGACGATGATCAGGGGGGACAATGTTAATTTTAAAGTAATGCCCAGGATCATGCACCAATTGGCCGTGAACCACCCCGACTACGCCCTCCCCCTTTTCCAGCGCCTGGCGGACGATTCGGCCTGTGTCGTCGTCGCGGTTCAAGACCTCCTCCCCAAAGAAGCTTCGGAGCTTCTGGGGGTGTTTTTGCGGGAAGAAAACGGAATGGAGCGGATCGCCAGCCTGCTGGCGCGGTGTCCAAAGAAGCTCGCGGAATTAATAGAGCCGTATATTGAAGTCTTGAAAGCCGCGTCTGATCTATCGGAGATTAAAAGCTCATGATAGCGCCGGTAAGCGACAAATCGATCATCCGTTTGCCGCAAAAGCCCATGCCCGCTTTGCGGGGGGTGGTCGAGATATCTTATTTTGCCCTTGGGAGAGAAAAGCTTGGCCCCTGCCTAAGAGGGCTTTTAGGGATTGAGCTAAAGGGAATATATCTCGATAATACGGCTAAGATCCGGTTGCTGGGAATGACCCCATCTCTGGAAAAAAGAGCGGCCGGCTTTGCCATTGCGGAAAATATCTTCGCTGATTTACAGGTTGAGCTTTTTCTAACGCAAGAACAGGCGCTTTTTCTTTTAGCCGATAAACAAAACGTCAGCTTGTTGGCCAGGACATTTTCCAATCCGGCCCTGCTCTCCTCCCCTCAACCCCAACTCGCGCTACCGGAAATGTTTGACGTTTCCGACCAACTCCGCATTATGACAAGCGCCGTTACAGTTGGCTTATTCAAGCAGGTGATGGAGGGCTATCTCATTGTTGGCCAAAATGCCGCTCTGCTGCGGGCGGAACTTAGCGAACCGGCAAAGGCAGCAAACAGGCTGGTTGCCAACTTATTGGACGCCAGAGAGTTTGCCAAGCGCTTAAGCGAGCTGACCGGCCGAAGGTTCCGGGTACCGACTAATCAGGAAATATTGAGAGCGCTGAAAAAGGATTCGGCTAAGTTTCGCCCCTCATGGGCGCTGACCGAATCGAGGCCTGACGAAGACGAAGAAATATATTTTCGCCGTCATCTCTCCAGAGCCGGCGGTCTGAACACTTGCGGCCTCAACGAGCGCTCGACCAGCAGTTCGATTGTTTTGGTCGAAGACGTCAATGCCGATCCGCTTTCAGAAACCTGGCTAAGAGCAATGCGGCGGCAATTGCGGGGTCAAGGGATCTCGCTGGTCGACCAACCGGCCGAAAAAGCAAAAAAGTTTGAAGCCGGCCCTCATAAGATTGAAATATTAGACCCTAATCCGGCCAACCTGACGCTTTTGATCCATAACGTCGCCACGCGATTTGAAACCGGCTCATTAGGGAGCGAACCATCTTCCTCCGCCGGGACAGCTGAAATCTCTTTGACCGCCAGGCTGGTCGAAAACGGGATTGAATTAAGCGCTCCCAATAAAGGCTTGAACACCTACCTGGTTTCTCCGGATGATCTGGAAAACATCTCTTTAAGCTGGGAAATTCTGCCCAATCGGACCCAGACCCGCAATGGCCCGGTCGGCTGGAACTATATCAGGGATTTCAACTTCCGCCAGATTGTCGAAGCCCTACCATCGGAATTTGAACCCCTTCGTCTTGAATTGTTAAAATCAACAGACCTTTCCTGGACAACTCTTTGTGCCGCCCTGCGCGTGGCCGAGCCGGGTATTTTCAGACGGGAAAAGTTCTTTAAGGCAGGCCCTTACCAGTTGAGAGTTTTGAACGCCCATCCAAATGAGTTTGTCTTTGTGATCCACAACATCCCGGCCAGGTATGAAGAGAAAAAAGACGGCGCGCCAACTAAAGTAACGGAAAAAATTGTTTACCTGAATATTAAGCTCAAAACCAACAAAATGACGATCGTTTTTTCACCCGCTGAAAGCTATTTTTCCCCAACGACGATTCGTCTCACCGATCTGCCTGACGGGGAGATCCCTTTAGTCTGGTCAACTTCCCGGAATCAGTTACGCTGTTCCGCGACACTGAACCTGCGTCCCGTCATTTTGGCGCTTTTCAAGGAAATCGAATCATTTAAGGACAAATAAACTATGATCACGCCGGTAACCAATAAATCAATAATTCACTTGTCCCAAAGAGCCCTGCCGGCTTTGCGGGGAGTTGTCGATATCTCTTCTTTTGCGATCGGCAAGGAGCGGCTTGGCCCCTGCCTCACCGCGCTCTGCCAACGACAGAGGATCGAACTCAATGGCATCCATCTCGACCGGATCGCCAAAATCAGGCTGCTGGGCATGCAGCCTTCGCTCGAAACAAGGGCGGCCGGCGGCGAAACCGCCGAAACGATCTTCGTTTCCCTGGAGCTGTCGGCCTTTCTGACAAATGAGGAGCATTTATTCATTCTGGGCGACAAAGAAAACCTGGCCGGGATCCAAAAGATGTTCCCAGCCGCCGTCCAACAGACTGCCTTGGAACTTCCCGAAATGCTCACCCTTTCAGGCAAAAGAAAAATCATGAGGGGGGAAGTCGCGGTTACTCTGTTTAAGCAGGTAATGGCCGGTTATAAAATCAAAGGACACAACGCTGACAAATTGAGGGAATTCCTTTCTGATCCGGCCAATGAAGGGAAAACCGTCACTTATGTGAGTTTGGACGACGCCATGGAATTTGCCAAACGGCTAAGCGAGCTGACCGGCAGGAAGTTCCTGGTTCAAACTGAAGAGGAATGGCAACAGGCCAGAGAACAGCTGACTGGCGACCGAGTCACCTGGACAGTAACCCCTTACATGGACAAGCCAGATTTAAATATAACTTGCTATCTTAACGTTCCGGACATGCAATTCGCCTCCCGCCCCAATGTCCGGGAAGGGAACATGGGCATTCGTTTGGTTGAAGAGCTCCCAAGCGAAACTCTCCCCCTCCCCCTGTCGACGCCGCACTTGTACGATGAAAACGGCGCCATTATCCAGGAGGAATATGACCGGCGGGTCGCCCGGCTGGAAGAGATGGGGGTTAAACTTTATCGCTCGTACACGGTCACCGAAGAAGGCGGCTACACCGATTATGAACGGGACCAATTTGTGGAACAAAATATGGAAGTTGAAAAGCAGGACCCTTATCCCGATTGGCTAAAGAATGCGTTGGTCCAAAATTATGACCGGATCAAAGGGGTCTTTGAACGGCACGGCCGGGAGAGGCTAGCCAGAATGTTCGAATCTATCGGTAATCCGGAAATTCAAACTCTCCTTAAAAAAGAATCTGCCGATGGAACACGATCGAAAGTCTCTTCTTTTATCGAGCTAATGGAATACATGGGAAAGAGCCGCCATTACCTCAATTTCGGCGCCTGGGTCTGGAATAATCGCGAAGAGATCAAAAATGAAGGTTTGGGACGACTGCTTTTTGAGGTGACCAACGCCTCGCCGGATGAACTCGATAAAATGCTGCGGGGAAACTAACGGAAAACGCCTCACCTGGCAGACGATCAGAGGACCTTGCCTCCGGCAGAGGATCAATCTTTTATTAAAATAAGATATTAAATATCTTTCAAAAAATTAGACAAAAGATCTTTCAAATAATCCTGGTCCTGAAGGAGATACGAGATCATAAACGCTGTCGAAATAAAGAAGGTATCCGGCATCGCAACCACCCCCCAAATAACATTTATGAACAGGTTTCATGTCTCGCCCTCACCCCCTTTGTTGATCCCCTCTGCCGGAGGGGACAGTATTCTAGTAAAGTCCATGGCAGAATGCAAGGGGTAAAGGATTATTTTGAGGTTTAGTGTTTGGATTTTAGAGTTTCCCAATTTTGCCAAGCAAAATTGGGAAATGGTGGGCCCAGGTGGAATCGAACCACCGACCTCACGCTTATCAGGCGTGCGCTCTAGCCATCTGAGCTATGAGCCCATCGAATATTAATCTATTTTAGCAAAATTTCCCGACTTAGGCAATTCGTCCTGCGCCCAAGCTAGATCAAATATCGCTCTACCTCCGCTATTTGACCTATGATATAATCGCCTGTATTCATAAGAGGTTATTTATGGCACAAACTTTATGGATTGGGAACATACATTTTAAAACCACGAATGTGCCGGTCAAACTGCTTACCGCGGTTAGCCAGAACCGAATACAGCTCCATCTCTTCCACAAAACCGACGGGATAAAACTCCGTCAGCAGATGATCTGCGCCTACGAAAAAACGCCGGTTTCATCAGACCAGCAGTTAAAAGGTTTTCGGGTTGGTGAAAGAAGCTATATCCCGATCTCCCCTGAAGAACTTGCACAAACGGAACCCAAACCAAGCCGGACGATTGCGGTCCACGAATTTGTCAAGACCGATGCGATCGATCCGGTTTTCATGGGACAGACTTATCGCCTTGAACCGGCGGCTCCCGGCAAAGTCTATGGCCTGCTGGCGGCGGCGCTGAAGGAAACGGGCCGCCAAGGCCTTTGCACCTGGACGATGAGAAAGCGAGCACACCTCGGCGCCTTGCGGTCGGACGGTAAATCGCTCAATTTGATCGTCTTAAGGTTCGCGGATGAGATAATCCGGGCAAAATCCCTGGGCTTGGAGTCGTTTTCCATATCCGAAAAAGAGCTGAACATTGCCGGCGAATTGATCGGAAAGCTGACCGTCCCTTTTCAGCCCGAAAAATATACCGATGAGCATCAGAAAAAATTGCGCGCTCTGATAGGGAAAAAAGCGCGCGGTGAAAAGATCAGGCTTTCCAAGCCCAAACACCTTACAGCCACCGTTCCCAGCAAGCTGCTTGAGGTACTGGAAGAAAGCCTGCAGAAAGCGGCCGCCTGATGAAAAAGACTTCACCCCCAAAAACAGCTCCGCAGGGGATCTGGAGCGGGACAATCAGCTTCAGCCTGGTAGCGATCCCCGTACGACTGGTCCGGGCGTTGGCCCCCGGGCTGATCGCCTTCCGCCTGCTGCATGACAAGGACTATTCTCCTCTGGAGCGGAAAATGTTCTGCCCCGAAGATGAAGCCATTGTCCCTCCCGAGGAAATTACCAAGGGTTATGAAATAGCGCCCGGCCGGCACATCATGATCTCCGACGAGGAATTGGAATCGGTCTCACCCGAGCGGAGCCGCACCATTGAAATATCTGAATTCATCGACCTTAATGAGGTCGCCCCCATTTATTACGAACGCCCGTATTATCTCGTTCCTTTAAAAGGCGGGGAAAAAGCCTATCGGCTTCTCGCCCTGGCCCTGCAAAAGACCAATAAGGCCGGGATCGCGAAATTCGTGCTCGACGAGCGGGGATACTTGGCCCTAATCAAGAACAGGGACGGCGCCCTGGAACTGAATACTCTGCATTACAGCGATGAAATAATTCCCGGCAAGGACCGGAAAAAGGCCGGATTCACGGAAAAAGAAAAAGATCGCCTCAAAAAAATCATTAAGGAGATGACGGCTGATTTCGCCCCGGAAAAATATTCGGACCGGCGCCGGCAGGCTTTTCTTGATCTCATAAAAAAGAAAATAGGGAAAAAAGCGGCGGTCGAAGCCCCGGAGATCGAAGACGAAGAGGCGGAGGAAGGGATGGCCGATCTCATGGCCGCCCTGCAGGAAAGCATGCGCAAGATGAGAAAAGCCGATGAACAAAAAAAACATAAGCATCAATGATCGGGAGTTGTCCCTGTCCAACCCCGAAAAAATCCTCTACCCTGCCTATGGTTTTACTAAAGTGCGTATTCTTGAATACTACAGCCGCGTCGCCCGTTTCATTCTCCCGCACCTTAAGGATCGGGCCTTGACCCTAAAACGTTATCCGCAGGGAGTCGACCAGGAATATTTTTTTGAAAAACGGTGTCCCGCGCACCGCCCCAACTGGGTGAAAACAGCGGCGCTCCCGTACGGCAAAGACAAGAAAATAGCTTATTGTTTGGCCAATAATCTGGAAACTCTCATCTGGCTGGAAAATCTCGCGTCGATCGAACTTCATGTCCCTTTGGCCAGGGCCGCTTCTTACCGCACCCCCGACGCCGTGGTTTTCGACCTTGATCCCGGCGACGGCGCGGACATCTTGGACTGCGCCAGAGTAGCGCTTATTCTAAAAGAGCTGCTGGCCCGCCAGCACCTCTTAAGCTGGGTAAAAACTTCAGGCAGAAAAGGCCTGCACGTGTTTGTCCCGCTGAATTCAAAAGGGACGAGCTTCGAAAATACCAAGAGCTTTTCCCGGGCGGTAGCGGAAACGATGCAGAATAAATATCCCGATCTGGTCACCGCCAGGATGGACAAAAAATATCGCCGGAACAAGGTTTTTATCAACTGGTCGCAAAATGACGCCTCCAAGACGATGGTCTGCGCTTATTCCCTGCGCGCCGAGGAAAAACCGTATGTTTCTTGCCCGCTTAAATGGCCGGAGCTCGAGAAATTATTAAAACTGAAAAAACCGGATAAGTTCCAGGTCCTGGCGGCTGAAGCCGTTAAAAGAGTGGGAAAAGACGGGGACCTTTTCCGGGAAGTCTTAACCAAAAAACAAAGGCTGCCTAATGTATGACCTTAAGTAAATATAAAAAAAAGAGGCATTTCAATAAAACCCCGGAACCTCCGGGGGGGTTCGACAGCAAAGACAAGAGAGAATACCCGATTTTTGTCGTGCACAAGCATGCCGCTAGACGCCTTCATTACGACCTCCGGCTGGAAATGCAGGGGGTGCTGAAAAGCTTTGCCGTTCCCAAAGGGCCCTCCCTTGATCCGGCCGTAAAACGGCTGGCTGTCATGGTCGAGGACCACCCTCTTGATTATAAAGATTTCGAGGGGGTCATACCCGAAGGTAATTACGGCGCCGGTAAAGTTCTGCTCTGGGACCGGGGATTTTACAGCCCGCTCTCTTCCTTGGACAAGAAAAAAAGCGAAGCCCTCCTGCTGCAAGGCTTAAAGAAAGGCGATCTAAAATTCATCTTGGCGGGGGAAAAACTAAAAGGGGAATTCGCGCTGATCAAGACGCGCTGGGACAAAAACTCCTGGCTATTGATAAAGAAAAAAGACCGGTACGCATCTACCGCCGACATTCTGAAGCGCGACCGGTCCGTGCTTTCCCACCAGCCCATTGAGGAACCGGCGGGTAAAACACCTGCCCAGCCCGGCGCAAGGCCGCACAAAGTCCGGCCAATGCTGGCGACTGCCGCCGGCAAGCCGTTCGACAACGACGACTGGATCTTCGAGGTCAAATGGGACGGGTACCGGGCGATCGCCGAGATCAGCCCTAACAACGTCTTGCTCTACTCGCGCAACCAGCGCTCGCTCGCGGACAAATTTCCCGGGATCGTGGAATCCCTGAAAAAGCTCAAATTTAACGCCGTGCTGGACGGCGAGGTGGTCGCCGTCGATAAGACCGGCAAACCGGTTTTTCAGCTGCTTCAGGATTATCGGCGCCGGGTTCCCGGCCGTTTGATCTATTACGTATTTGATATCCTGTTTTACCAAAACCGCGACCTGACCGGTTTGGAGCTCCGAAAAAGGAAAGAACTCCTTAAACAGGTCCTGCCTGACGACGCGCGCGTCAGGTATGCCGAGCACGTAAAAAAGGACGGCGTCTCTTTTTTCAAGGCGGTGAAAAAACAAGGCCTGGAGGGAATCGTCGCCAAACATGCGAAGAGCCGGTACCAAGCGGGCGTCAGAAGCAAACTGTGGCTGAAGATAAAGTACCAACCGACGCAAGATTGCGTTATTGTCGGCTTCACCCGGCCCCGCGGCTCAAGGGGATATTTCGGCAGCCTGGTCTTGGGCGCGTTCGAAAACAAAAAACTTATTTATGTCGGCCATTCAGGCGGCGGGTTTGGCGGGCAAAATATCAAAATGATCTACGACCGGCTTCGGCCCCTGGTTCGGAAGAACTGTCCGCTTAGCGCCCTCCCGCCCGAGAGTGAAACCGTCACCTGGGTAAAGCCGGAGCTTGTTTGCGAAGTCGCTTTTACGGAATGGACAAAAGACGGCGTGATGCGGCAGCCGAAATTTGTGAGGTTCCGCGAAGATAAATCTCCAGCCGAGGCAATCCGCGAAAGAGCCGGGCGGAGGCAGTCGCCATGAATTATTATATCGGCACCAGCGGCTACGGCTACAAGGAGTGGCAAGGGAATTTTTATCCGGAAAAGATTTCAGCGGGGAAAAGGCTCTCTTTTTACGCCAGCCGGCTGATGACCGTCGAAATAAACAACACTTTTTACCGGATGCCGACAATCAACGTGGTGGAGGCTTGGGCCGACCAGGTCCCGGCCGGATTTATCTTCGCCGTTAAAGCACCCCAAATGATCACCCATATTAAACGGCTGCAAAACGTCAGCAAAGAAGCCAGATATTTTTTCACGATCGTCTCGGTCCTGGGCAAGAAGCTGGGCCCCGTCCTTTTCCAGTTCCCGGCGAGCTTTCGCCAGGACATCCCTTTACTCGAGAAATTTATCGGCCATATCCCCCCCAAAATAGCCTGCGCCTTCGATTTCCGAAGCACGACCTGGCTCAATAAAGAGACTTATGATCTGCTAAGGAAAAGAAATTTCTCCCTCTGCCTCGAGGATACCGATGAAAAACCGGTCACAGAGCTCATCAGCACCGCGACCTGGGGTTACCTGCGCCTGCGCCGGACGGACTATACAGACCGCCAGCTGGCGCAATGGGTAAAAAAGGTCGGCACCCAGAAGTGGGAAAAAGTGTTCGTCTTTTTTAAGCACGATGATGATGAAGCGGCCAGAGCCCCCGCCCTAGCGGCCGGGTTTAGCGAATTATGCCGCAAATTTGAGCAAAGCAAATAAAAAGCTGCTTTTACATTTACCCCAACAATTGTTTAATTTTATCATTAAGAGATTTTGCAGTGCTTTTTAATTCTTTAACGGGATATTCACCACCAGTCTCCCTATTTGCACTCATTTCATCATTGCAGTAAGCATCATAACAATTTAATATTATTCTCATAATAATTAACTCTAGTGAATTAAATTCATATTCACCCTGACCGCTTATTTTATTGTAAATGCTCTTCAAGTTGCTTTCATCAACCCCCCGGCAACAATTATAAGCATTGACTTTTAATGCGTGATTAATAAGACATGACGCCTCATTTTGCGTTATAAATATTTTAATTTGTTTGTCGAAACCCATATATTCCACCACCTTTTCTTTGATTTATTTTACTTGCCTAAATATTCTTTATATTCTTGGAATGTTTCATCGCTATTCTATCACCGCCATCCAACCCTAAATGAGCCCGCATCAACACCGAAGATTCCCTGTGGCTTGGTACTATCAGTATATTATTTTATGTATCAGATGATTCCGCCAAAGCGTTTTAATAATTTTGCGATTTCCTGATGGTTTTCAGGTAATTTTAATGGTGGGGGAGGACTCGTCACATAATAAAGAGGAGTTCTATCAAATTTATTTCTTGAGTTAACATTTGCTCCATTTTTCAACAAATAATTGACTATATCATAATGCCCTCGCAACGAAGCCTCATGCAATGCAGTGCGTTGGGCTGGACCATTATGATATTCCATATCAGCTCCATGTTTGATCAGGGACATTACTACATTTAATTTGCCGTTACTAGCCGCATAATACAAAGCTGACAAGCCCGGCCCCACCACATCATTAACATTTGCGCCGTTTTGTAGCGCATACTTAATTTGCTCAATATTCCCTTCAGATGCACCAGTTATAAGATTTGCATGAACTTTCTCTGCTTTATCAAATCCATAGTTGCCAACAACACCCTCTGCTACGTTTGAGTTGATTGTCTGTTGCTTATAATATTCTCTAACGTTAGCTTTGCCATTCTCTAAATTAACCAGCAAAATGGTAATCAAACCAGAAATTAAAATAAATATCCCTGTTGCTCGAAGCAATATTAAAGCACTTAACAAGAGGCTTTGCTTGCTAAAAGGAGGGGCTATTAACATGCTTCGAAAAGTATACGCCACCGTAGTTAAGGCGAGGATAAGGCCCCACAAGGTCGCCTTCCCCATGCCAGCATTGCAAGCTGACGCTGGATATATATTTACCAAAAACAACCAAATGACACACTCAATCATCATCAGTAAAAACAAATAATAAACAAATAAAACAAAGAAGAACCCGACCCTTAAAAACATTATTTTTGCCTTTGCTAAAATATTATTCATGCCAGAAAGTATAGCATAATGGTCAGATTTATCAGGGTATTCATGAACCAATAATCAGTGGCAAACAATTTGAGCAGATCAAGCGCTTCACAAACGGAAATTGGTCCCAAAATGGCATCCGGCTAAACATTTCCTATTCCCTGGAATGGTCAAGTGCAAAGAATGCAGTTCG
Source organism: Candidatus Margulisiibacteriota bacterium (assembly GCA_041661965.1). Classification (NCBI taxonomy): domain Bacteria; kingdom Bacillati; phylum Candidatus Margulisiibacteriota; species Candidatus Margulisiibacteriota bacterium. The sequence continues at coordinate 25,162 of JBAZTH010000003.1, read as the reverse complement.
ACCATGACACCAACATTTACTAATAAGATCGGACGAAGAGCCTTCGGCTTCAGAAACTTTAAAAATTACAGATTGAGAGTCAAAGCACTATGTGCTTAAATTGGGTGCTGGCCCCTGTTGTTGGAGTAGAGCCGATTTATTTAATAAAGTAATCTAGAAGTCTCGACTCACTTCGTTCGCTCGACATCCTTCGACTCGAAAGAGGAACTTGTCCTGAGCGAGGAAGCGAAGCGACCGAGTCGAAGGACTGGGGGACAGGGATTCGAACCCCGATACGCAGCTCCAGAGGCTGCAGTCCTACCGTTAGACGATCCCCCAACGCCTCGACTCGTCCGCCTGCGGCGGACTCGCTCGGCGCCGGCAGGCAGGTTGGTCATTTGACATTATTTCAGTATGGCGGATTCCACCAATGAGGCTGAAAAACCAGGATAAACAATCCGTATAGGACAATAAAAACTGCCAGGCCAATGAAGACTTTAAAGCCCCCCGCCAATGGTTCCTGCCATCTTTTCCTCATCCACCAAGCAAAAAGCAAGGCCGCAACCCCGACAATTAACGCGCCAAACCCCTTAAAAAACGGGCTGGTATTGGTAAATTGGACGATATCGACGACCCATTCGAACATGACAAGATTATAGCCTACTTTAATTTAACTTTCCACTCCCCTGGTGTATAATGAATTTATGTCGGATAACCTCTTTTCCTGTGATTTTTTGATCATCGGCGGCGGGATTGCCGGTCTTTCGGCCGCTCTCGAAGCCAGTAAATACGGACGGGTCGTCATCCTGACCAAAGGGAAAATCGGCGAAAGCGCCACCGAAAAAGCCCAAGGCGGGATTGCCGCCGCTATCGACCAGCTCCGCGACTCAACCGAGTTCCATTTTGAAGATACCATCGCCGCCGGCGCCGGATTATGCGACGAAAAAGCGGTCCGGATCCTGGTCACCGAAGGGATCGATCGGGTCAAAGAACTGATCCAAATGGGAGCCCGCTTCGATCGGGCCGAAACCGAAGCCAGCGGCGAGTTTGCCCTCGCCCTTGAAGGGGCGCATAAACGCCGCCGCATCCTCCACGCCGGAGACGAGACCGGCAAAGAGATCGAAAAGACCCTTGGCCGCCGGGTCGTCAGTGAAAACAAGGTCATAATTCACCAGGGAATGATGGGGATCGACCTGCTAATGGACAATGGCCGCTGTATCGGGGCCCGCGCGCTGGAGAGCAAAACCGGCTTGGTCAATACCTATCAAGCCAAAGCGGTCCTAGTCGCGACCGGCGGGGTCTGCCAGATCTATCTTTATACGACCAACCCGCCTTTTACGACCGGTGACGGGATCGCCATGGCTTACCGGGCCGGCGCCGCCGTGACCGACATGGAATTCGTCCAATTCCACCCAACCGCCTTGGTTCAGTTCAAACAATTTGAAGATATCGTCGCCCTCCCCCGCTTTCTGATCTCGGAAGCGGTCCGCGGCGAAGGAGGGGTCCTGTTAAACAACCGGGGCGAACGATTTATCAGTGAACTGGCGCCGCGCGATGTCGTCTCGCGAGCGATCATCGAGGAGCTGAAAACGACCGGCGAAGACCATGTTTTCCTCTCTCTGAAAGGGATCAACGCCGAAAAAATCAAGCACCGGTTCCCGATGATCTACAAAACCTGCCTTGACCGCGGGCTCGACATCACCCGCGACAACATCCCGGTCGCTCCGGCCGCCCATTATTTTATGGGGGGGATCAAGACCGATATCGACGGCCAGTCAAACATCCCCGGTCTCTATGCCGCCGGTGAATGCGCCTCCACCGGGGTCCACGGCGCCAACCGACTGGCTTCCAATTCCCTGCTTGAAGGGCTGGTCTTCGGCCACCGGGCCGCTTTAGCGGCTAAATCCGAAATACTAACTAAATTCGAAACAAGCCTAAAATCTCAAATGCCAAATCTTAAACCGCGTTTTAAAGACTTCGAAATCCAACGTTACAAGCTGATCATTAAAACCGCGATGTGGAACGGGGCCGGAATTATCCGTTCGCAGGAAAGTTTGGAAAACACCCGGCTTAAACTGGAAAAGCTGGAGAAAGATTTGATCTACCCGGTCGGTTCAGTTGAAGAACTGGAATTGAAGAATATGCTCTTGATCTCAAAATTGATCGCTAAAGCGGCCCTTGACCGCCAAGAATCGAGAGGCGCCCACTACCGGACCGATTACCCAGCGACCGACGATAAAAACTGGCAGAAGCACCTGGTTTATAAAAAAACATAATACCGCTGAAATTAACCGCAAAGTTTAACGAAACATCGATGGGTCTTATGAAAACAAATCCAACCTTATTTCATATAACAAACAAATACAGTGCTGTTCTAGTCGATAATTATGGCGTGCTTAGAACAGCCACCGCTCCCTTCCCCAGGGCATATAAAGCCTTGAGAGAATTACAGGATCAAGGCAAAGAAGTGTTTATCTTTTCAAACACCGCGAGCCATTTACCGGAGCAGCTCTGTAGTGAACTAGCGGCTCAGGGCGTTAAAACTGATGAAAAGCATGTAATCACAGCCGGTAGCGCTCTATCAATCGCCTTGGAAGAGCTGGGCTTAAAAGGGAAACCCCTGATTTGCGTCGGCAATCAAGCTACCGAGGAATACGTTAAAAGAGCCGGAGGCATATTGGTTGAGTCGTTAGAAGCCGAAGCCGCAATCCTTGGTCATCATGTTGAAGAATATAATTTAAGAAATTATTCATTGGCCTGGAAATTATGTAAAGAAGGAAGAAAACCAGCACTATTGGTAAATACCGATAAAATGATCCCAATAGACACCAGTTCGCAATCATCCGGACCCGGCTATATTGGCAAACAATTTGAAGAACAAACTGGAATTACCCCAATTGGCATCGGCAAGCCATTCTTTTACATGTATCAACTTGCGTTTCAAAGGCTCAATGGATTGCCCAAAAATCGCATCCTTGCGATTGGGGATACATTGGAAACAGATATTTTAGGGGCAAGCAACGCGGGGATCGATAGTTTATTAGTTCTTTCCGGGCTTCACGCTTGGGAGTTAGGCTATGTTCCACCGTGGATTGACCCCTCTTTTCCAAACGAGAAAAGAGCATTAGAAGATTATCTTGTATTGTCCGGCCTTCGCACAATGATAGTTCGAGGGTCTAAATTAGATTTGTTTATGCGGGAAAGAAAGCTGTACCCTACTTATACCCTGCCGCAGTTACAATAATTACAACCCTCTGGTTTATCAGGGATAAAGTCTGACCCGCCGCTTCGGCTCCTCGCCCACCGACTCGGAATGCAAGCCCGCTTCATCGGCCCGCTGGTGCTGGAGACGGCGCAAGTAGGAATTTTGGGGATTGAGATCGGTCGCCTTCTTTCCTTTCCTGATCTCGTCGATCGCCTCTTCCACTTCCCGCATGGCGACCGCTTCGTTCTCTTCTTTCCCGGCCGTGCCGAAATAAAACTTCAGGAATTTGATGATCTGCGAGGAAACGTTCTTTTTGATCACGTGGACCTGGATGTTCCTCTCTTCCGCCGCCAGCATGATCTTAGTCCCCGCCCTGGCTTTAGACCTGACGGTCAGGATCAGGTCGGCGTTATCGATCTCGGACGCGACAACCGCGGGAAGCTGCAGCGCCCGGAGCGAGCGCTCAATAGTCTGTTTATTGACGCCAAAAGGATAAATACGGACCGGGCCGTCGCCCTTTTCCGCCTCGCCCCGGATAAGCTCTTCATCCGAGGGCATTTCCATCGGTTCGAGCGCTTTTTGCGAAATTTCGATCTTGCCGTCCGGTTTGCGGACCCGGATCTCCGGCTGGATCGGGAAGCCGCGCAGGATCGCGTCGACCGAGCGGGCAACATCGCCGTAGATCGCGAACTTGTCGCGCTCCTGGATCTCGACGGCGATATCGAACGCCGGCGGCCCTTTTCTTTCCAGGACCGCTTTCTGGGTATGGCGGCGTTTGGCTTCTTCATCGCCTAAAATAACCGATTGGATCCCGCCGACCAGGTCGGTCAGGGTCGGATTGCTGATAATATTACCGAAAGTCACCCCGTGGGCGGTGCCGATCAGCTGGACGCCCCGTTCGGCGATCGTCTTGCAGGCGGCCGCTTCCGCTTCGGTCCCGATCTCGTCCACAATAATGACTTCCGGCATGTGGTTCTCAACCGCTTCGATCATGACCTTGTGCTGAAAATCCGGGGATGGAACTTGCATCCGGCGGGCGCTGCCGATCGCCGGGTGGGGAATATCGCCGTCGCCGCCGATCTCGTTGGAGGTATCGACCACGATCACCCGCTTCTTGAACTGTTCGCTCAAGACCCGGGCCGCTTCGCGCAGTTTGGTGGTCTTCCCGCTTCCCGGCGGTCCGACAAAGAGGACGTTTTTCCCTGATTCGACAACGTCCCTGATAATATCAATGGTGCCGATGATGGTCCGGCCGACCCGGCAGGTCAAACCGATGATCTTCCCCCGCCGGTTGCGGATACAAGATATTCGGTGCAAAGTCCGTTCCACCCCGGCCCGGTTATCAGTTGTAAAATCGCCGACTTTACCGACAACATGATCGATGTCGTCCTGGGAGGTCGTCATTTCGGGGAAATAATGAACGTTGTGGGAAAAACGGGCTTCGGCCGGTTTACCGAGGTCCAAAACAACCTCGACCAAGCCTTTGATCTCGGGATGAGCGACTATCGCTTGCTTGACCAGCGGCGGCAGGACCTCTAATAGACTGCTTAACTCTTCATCAAGAGTCGTCAAGCGCTCGGTTTGCCTTTGATCGCGTTCTTGAGATTGATCCCCGGAACGAAAGCCGGAGATTTGGAATCATCGATGGTGATCTGCGCTCCAGTCTGCGGGTTCCGGCCAATACGGCCCTTCCGCTTTCTGACCACAAAATTACCGAACCCAACCAGTCTGACTTTGTCATTACGGGTTAACGCTTCTTCGATCTCTTTTAAAACAACGTCGATCAGAGCTTCCGCTTGAGCTTTGGTCAAATCAGATTTATCCGCGACTTTTCCCGCCAATTGCTTCTTGTTCATACTATCCTCCTCTTATCCCGCCGCCTTCGCCGGGGCTTCCTTGGCCAAAAGCAATGCCCAGCGCTGGTCGACTTCCGCTTGAATATCCGCGATCAACTGCTCGTTCCCGGGTTTGAAAAGATGGCGAAACCGGTCCTGGGTTTTCAGGAACTCGGTCACCGGTTTCTTTTCCCGCGGTTTGGTCACTTTGTAAACGCCGTTCTCGACTTCATAGAGCGGCCAGAAACAGGTCTCCGCCGCCAAACGACCGACAACTCCGGTATCTTCCGGCTTGTACGCCCAGCCTAAACGGCACGGTTGAAGAACATTGAGAAACTTCGGTCCGCGGATCGAAAACGCTTTCTCGGCTTTGCGGGTCAGGTCGGCCCAGTTCCCGACCGTCGCTTGAGCGACGTAAGGAATGGCGTGCGCAACGATGATCTCGGTAAGATCCTTGCGGTTCATCATCTTCCCCTGCTTGATCTTGCCGGCCGGTTCCGTGGTCGTGTTCGCCCCTTTCGGCGTGGCGCTCGATCGCTGAATACCGGTGTTCATGTAAGCCTGATTGTTGTAGCAAACGTAAGTCAGGTCATGTCCTCGCTCCAGCGCGCCGGAAAGGGACTGCAGCCCGATATCGTAGGTCCCGCCGTCGCCGCCAAAAGCGACAAAATTGATGTGCTGGGAGGTCTTCCCTTTTCGTTTCAGGAACTGGTAGTAGGCCTCAACCCCCGACATCGTCGCGGCGGCGTTTTCAAACGCGTTGTGCAGGAAGGGAACCTGCCAGGCGGCATACGGGAAAATCGTGGTCGAAACTTCCAGACAACCGGTCGCGGAAACGACCACTACCGGGTCTTTCGAAGCGAGCAGGACCTGGCGAACGACGATCGAGGCGCCGCAGCCGGGACAAAGCCGATGGCCGCCGGTTAAGGGGTCTTGTCTTTTGGATAATTCCTTTAAATTTGCCATTACTCTCTTACTCCTAAATATTGGACTAAAGGCTGTTTATCAACGTTCTGGAGCTCGCCGAAGACCTGGCGGATGTGGTCCAGATTGATCTCGCGGCCGCCCAATCCATAAATGTAATTGATCATTTTGGGCCGGACCTTAAGATCAAACATGCCTGAACGAACCTCGGTGAAAACATGCCCCCCCTGCGCCGACCAGGTGTCTGACCGGTCAAGGATGGCGACCGCTTTGGCCTTGCTAAGCGCGGCGGTAATTTCTTCCGCCGGGAACGGCCGGAAGACCCGGATCTTGAGCAGGCCGGCTTTAACCCCTTTGGCCCGCATTTCGTCAACGACCACTTTAGCGGTGCCGCAGGTCGAACCAAGGGCAACCACAACATATTCGGCGTCATCAAGCTGGTAGCCTTCGATCAAGCCGTACTTGCGGCCGAACTTTTTGGCAAATTCGTCAGCCACTTCTAAAATGACTTGTTTGGCGTTTTTCATCGCGTCGGCGACCTGGCAGCGGTGCTCGAAGTAATAATCCTGAAGGTCGATCAGGCCGATGGTCACCGGCTTGTCGAGGTCCAACAAGCGGACCTCGGCCTTGCGTTCGGCCCCGACGAATTTCTTAACGTCGGCGTCATCAAGGAGTTCGATCTTGTCCATGCAGTGGCTGATGATAAAACCGTCGGTCGTAACCATGGTCGGCAAGCGGAGCCGGGGATCTTCGGCGATCCGGATCGCTTGGATCAGACCATCGTAGGCTTCTTGGGAATTTTCGGAAAACATCTGGACCCAGCCGAAGTCTTTGGCCGCCATCGTATCGGAATGGTCGCAATGGATATTGATCGGCCCGGAGATCGCCCGGTTGACGTCGCACATGACGATCGGCAAACGGAGTGAAGCGGCGATCGGCAAGATCTCGTACATATAGACCAAGCCTTGCGAAGAGGTCCCGGTCATGACCCGGCCGCCGGCCGCGGAAGCGCCGACGCACGCCGACATCGCGGAATGCTCGGACTCGACCGCCACAAATTCGGTATCAACCAATCCATCGGCCACGTACTTGGCGAAGATCATGACGATCTCGGTCGCCGGAGTGATCGGGTAAGCCGCGACAACATCGGGATTGATCTGGCGCATCGCCTCCGCCATCGCCTCATTGCCTGTTTTTGCTACAACCTTAACCATACTACTTTCCTTCCGGCCCCATCGTGATCGCCTTTTCCGGCTTCACGGGGCATTCTTTCGCGCAGATCCCGCATCCCTTACAATGTTTGTAATCGATGCCGGTCATTTTCGCGTCTTTAACTATGATCGAAGAGTCGGGACAATAGATCCAGCATTGCAGACACTGGATGCAACGGTCGGGATGCCAGGTCGGCCGCTCGCTCCGCCAATCGCCGGTCTCAAAGGCTTCCGCGGTCCCCGCCTGAACAACATCTCCCTGGGGCAATTTTTTCCAGCCTGGTTTTTCTGTCATTCTCCGTGTACCTCGTTATACGCCCGTTCGATCGCTTCCAGGTTCCCTTTGACGATCTCGGGTTTATTCTTGAATTTTTCGGACAGTTTCTTTTCCATATCTTTCATCATCATGTCGAACTCAAGCAGGCCGCTGACCTTGGCCAGGGCCCCCAGCATCGGGGTATTGGGGATATCTCGTCCGATCGTTGCTTTGGAAATACCGGAAGCATCAACGGTAAAGACCTTGATCCCCTTCCCCAGCTGTTTTTTGATCTCCGCCGGGGCCAAAGTAGTGTTGACAATGATCGAACCATCGGCCGGCAGGCCTTCGGTCACGTCGACCTTTCCCATCAGGGTCGGGTCAAGGACCACGACCAGGCTGGGATTGGTGATCGAACAGTGGAGATTGATCGGCTGGCTGGAGATCCGGTTAAACGAAGCAACCGGGGCCCCCATCCTTTCCGGTCCATATTCCGGAAACGCCTGAATGTACTTACCCAGAGACATTGCCGCTTCTCCTAAGAGAAGCGCTGCGGTCTTAGCCCCTTGTCCGCCACGTCCATGCCATCTTATTTCAACGGTGTTATCCATGATTTCAACCTTTCCATTCCGATTTTATCAAACACGAACACAAAAATCAACATTATTACCACGGGGACCAGCGCGCCGGCAAAGGCTTTCCACTTAGGCACGCCGTAAACTCGGCGGCCGACCACCGCCCAAATTCCATAAACGTAAACGATCATCAGCACGAAAATAAAATTATAACCGACCCGGAAAAGCTCGAACGACAAGAGCTCGTAGCGGGTCAGGAAAGCAACGATAACCATCAGGAACGCGCCAAGCAGGAAAGCGGAACTGTAAAAAAGACATTGCAGGGTCCGCGGGGCCGACCCCTTCCCTCCCAACATTAGATAAACATAATGAAAAACGTAGGCCAGGGCAAAAAAAGTGGCCGTTAAGCCGACGACCAATAAACCGGCCAGGATAAAAAAGGTGATCAGGAAAAAGACAAAAGCCAGGGTAATCATCACCGGCATGATCAGGATCAATTTATAACCGGTAATCCCTTCGATCAGGGTCTGGCCGATCGGCAGATACTGGAAAAAGAAGATCGCCAGGGTCAGGGCGAAAGAAAGAAGCCAGGCGGTAACCAGGAAAAAGGAATAAGACTTCTCTTTCCAATTTTCCTCGGCCAGCTTAGCGTAGAAATAAATCGGGCGGGCCATGATCTGCCACCAAGTCCCCCAGTACCATTTTAATAAGTTCATGACATTACCTCTCTTCGCCCTTCCAGGGCTTTGTAAAGAGTCGCCGGATCGGCGTAATCCATATCCGCTCCAACCGGCAGACCGTAAGCGATCCTGGTCAGTTTAATCCCCAGGGGCTTGATCAACCTGGTCAGGTAGATAATAGTCGCTTCTCCTTCGGTCGTGGAATTGACCGCCAAAACGATCTCTTTTATCTCTTCCTTACCGAGGCGGGTAAGTAATTCTTTGATCCTCAAACTTTCCGGGTCCATTCCATCCAGAGGGGAGATCACTCCGCCCAAGACATGATATTTGCCATTATACACACCAGAACGCTCGATTGCCACCAGATCTTTCGGCTCGGCGACCACGCAAAGAGAGGCAGAGTCGCGATTGGTATCGGCACAAACCTTACAGGGGTCAATGTCGGTGATGTTGAAACAGACCGAACAGTGGCGGATGGTCTCCTTGGCCAAACGGATCGCACCCAAGAGGTCGGCGATCCCCTTGTCGGTACAGCCTAACAAATGAAAAGCAAGCCGCTGGGCCGACTTGGGCCCGATCCCGGGGAGCTTTTGCAATTCATTGATCATATTAGCCAGTGAATCGGCGTACATAGCTCGGGTATTATATCATATTCGTTGAATTCTCAATGAAATTTGGCTTGTTTTTTACCGATAAATACTTGGGATCGGAAATTCAGGAGAGAAATAAAATGGCAATTGAAAGAGTAACCACAAGACTCACCACAACTAGAATGGAACTGGCTAATATTAACAGAAAAGATGAACGGCTCCGCGGTTGTCCCTGGAAAAGATGGGGCGCAATAGGAGCCGGGATAGTTTCGGCAGCTGCAGCTTTCAGTTATATATTCTATAACGCTGAAGATATAAGTAAAAAAATATCCGCTCTATCACCAAGCGGATCGATCAAAGGCAGTAAGTCAACGCCGCCGGAGAATAAAATTAGTGCCGGGGCCTATCACTCCTTATCGCTAAAAGATGATGGTTCGGTCTGGGCCTGGGGCAGTAATTATTTTGGCCAATTAGGAAACGGCAAGACAACGTCAAGCCCTTCAGCAACACCCATTATGGTTTCCGGTTTGAGGGAAGTCGTGGCAATCAATGCTGGAGACTTTCACTCTATGGCATTATTGCGTGACGGGACGGTCAGGGCCTGGGGGTCTAATCATAATGGTGAATTAGGGGATCTCACAATAACTAATTCACCTACCCCCGTCATGGTTTCCGGTTTGAGGGAAGTCGCGGCAATCAGTGCTGGAGGCCTTCACTCTATGGCATTATTGCGTGACGGGACGGTCAGGGCTTGGGGATTTAATTATTGGGGACAATTAGGGAACGGTGCGACAACTAGTTCGCCAACTCCCATAACTGTTTACGGTTTAAGACAGGTCACAGCAATCAGTGCCGGCGGCGATCACTCTTTGGCCTTATTGCATGACGGAACGGTCAGGGCCTGGGGGAGTAATATTTTGGGACAATTAGGGAACGGTACGACAACCGATTCGTCAACGCCCGTCATGGTTTCCGGTTTGGGGGAAGTTATGGCGATCAGTGCCGGATGCGATCACTCTTTGGCTTTATTGCATGACGGAACGGTCAAGGCCTGGGGATATAATTTTTGGGGACAATTAGGGAACGACTCGACAACTAATTCGTCAATCCCCGTTACTGTTTACGGTTTAAGGCAGGTCACAGCAATCAGTGCCGGATGTAGCTCGTCTTTGGCACTGATAGACGATGGCACTGTCTGGGCTTGGGGAAAGAATATCAATGGTCAATTAGGGAACGGTACGACAACCGATTCATCAAAGCCAATCATGGTTTCCGATTTGGGATGGGTCACGGCAATTAGTGCTGGGGGCAGTTTCTCTTTGGCATTAAATACGACCTGGTCATTCAGCATTCTCTGGGCTTGGGGAAAGAATGCCGATGGTCAATTAGGGAACGGTACAACAACTAATTCATTAACCCCTGTGATGGCAAAACGGCTATTTTAGTTATATCACTGATCTGTAGTGACATACGTAAATTTTTGTGTGCAATTTGATATTAGTAAATAAAATAAATGATTAATCTTAGAATCGGCTCGTTATTCAGAAACCGGCTGGCCCGGACCTTTCTTTTCTCGGCCGCGCTGCATACAGTGGCTGTCGGCGGCTGCGGCCAGGACAGCCTATTGAGAAGACTAACAAGGACTTCCTCAACTCCCGGAAACCCAACCGGCCAAACACTCACCCCGCCTCCGCCCAACGGAAAAGCCGGGAAACCACTGCTGGTTAACCCGGCAGCTGAAACAGCCGATAATTCACCGCCGGGCAAGGAAGAAATCGATCGCCTGGTCGAAAAAATAAATAAAGCGTCGGGCGGTGCCCGTTCCGCGAGCCAAAACGCCGTTTTTTCCGCCGAACCACGTTTCGATGTTAACGCCGGCTTTACAGTCAGTCCCAACGCGAGCTCGGAAACTTCTCCCTGGGAAGAGATGTCGGTCAAACCCGCAGGCAAACCCAACCCGCTCTCTCCCGCCGAGCGAAAGGCCGCTCAACAAAAACTTGCCGGCCTGCGGCAGGAGGGCAAAACCTGGCTTGACCAATACCTGGCCGATCTGGGCAAACCAGGCAACCGGGTTGATCCCAAACTCCTCGCGTTTTTATTTGCAGCCGATTTCTGGGATCAGCGGTCGCGGGACACCGTTTATCTGATGCCGAATCCGAGCATCCCGCTTCCGATTTTACAGGCGGAAATCGCCGGCTGGGTCAAAGAGTATGAACCGGCGGCGCACGACCAAAGTATGAACCTCGAAGAAAAAAAGCGAAAACTGATCGGCCTGATCGAATCGAAATCAAAGTATGACCCGAACGCCAAATATCTGACCTCAATTATCAGCGGAGAATTAAAAGTTAACGGCCGGCCGAAGCTGGTCGGCCCGGGCGGCCAGGAGTGCACGCTCCGGGGCATCGGGGCGCTCGGCATTCTGCTCTTTTATCCTGAAATGCTCGGTGAAGACAACCGGCTGGTGGTGGCCAGATATTCTGATCACGACGACCTGGCGATTTATAACGAGAACCGCCAGGCGGTTTTGCTGGGCAATTATGCCGGCTGGCAGCCGGTTTCGGAGTTGCGGGCCGACCTGCTCGACCCGATGGTCCTGGTCGCCGGAATAGCCATCGAAGACTCTCAGGAGCTGGCGAAATTAAGGGAAGAAAAGCTCACGGTTTATAGAAGCACCATCAAACAGACCGATAATGTCGCGATAGTCGTTGAAAGCAGCGGCGCTCCCGCTCCCAACCGGGGCGGCGGCGGCTCGCGGAACACTTTCTATGAAGGCGGCGGCCGGGTTACCTTGAGCAGGCAGGATAAATTGAGCGTTCCGGCTGAAATCCCGCCCGGAACAAAAGCCGTTCCACCCGCCCCTGCGCCGATTGATAAAGCTGCGGAGAACAATCGGCCGGACTATGCGCGATTAAGGGCTGTCACCGATAAATATTTGGCCGAAGCCAGGATCCTGCTGGCCCGCCCATTCAAAAATGATGCAGAAGAGCAGGCGGCCGCGCAACGCCTGCACCAAATCGGCTGCGTGGTCTACGGCGCCAACGCGCTGTCAGCGGATGAGCGTAACCGGGGCAACCATTTGATCGACAAATGGCATATTCGCTTTGCCGCCACGACCTGTTATACCAATCCTCTGGACCGCGGCCGGGCCTTCCAGCTCTTTCGTGAATACGAAGACGGTCTGGTGGAAGGCTACAAGCTGGAGGATTTTGTCCGTCATTTTTTCCGGATCTACGCCAATCCGGCCAACACCTATCAGGGCCGGCCGTTAGCCGATAATATAGAAGACGATCTTGACAGCTATTTTCATGCCGGAGTCGATGAGTTTAGCTTGTCCGTGGCCAATTCGCCGCCCAGCGATACCGAAGTGCGCGATAAATTTAAGTTATCGGTAGACGAGCTGAAAGCAGGAATTTTCGCCCTCTCCCCCAAACAAGCGGACAAAAAAACGCTGCTTAATAAAATCAGAATGCTTCTGAACGTTAAAGCAGGTTATGAAAACACAAGGCGGCGGGCCGGCTACTCCGAAACAGATTTAACCTCTCTGGACAGCGGAGAGTTCAAATTCCTGGCCGCCAATATCATCGTTGGGTACGATCATTACCGGCGGGTGGTGGCCGAGACCGCCCCGGCCTACGCAAAAAGAATGCTGGTTGGATTGGGCCTGGCCGAGCCGCTCAATTACGATGTCGTGTTGTTAAAGGAAGACGCGCTGGCGCGCCTGCAAAATCTTTCGTTCGTCCCTGATGACCAAAAGCTGATGCTTAACGACGAGATCTTGCGGCTACAGGCCGAAGCGGGCAGCGATGCCGCGCGGGATATCGCCACGCTGGCGCGCATGGCCGGGATTAACGATAAAGATGTCCCTCGTCTGGTCTTCGAAGAAGCCAGGCGAGAGGTCATAACCAAGGATATCCCGGCGCTGCTCAAGCCGGTTCCGGCCGGACGGGAAAAAGAAAACTTTGACCGGCAGCGGGTGTTGCTGGCCAAGATTCGATGGCTTCCCGTGATCTCGCCCAACAAGCAGGGTCCGCGTTTGGCCGCCAAGACCTTTGTTGAATTGCTGAAACGCTATCTTTTATATTTTGACCGCAACGAAATCTTTCTGGCTGCGGCGGATGACAAACCGGCCGGCGCTAAACCGGTCGCTCATTTTGAAGCAATCACTCAATACCGGCTAAAGGAAAGCGGCCGCAACACCGCAACCTCCCAGCAGACAGCCCGGGGACTGGCGGCCGAGCTGGCGGCGCTCGCCGACCTGGCCGGACTCACTCTCGATCAGGGTCTGTCTGCCATCCTGCAAGAACCCGGCCCGATACTTTTTGAAGAACCGCAAGAAACAGCGCCGGGCGTCGACCGGCCTCGGTTCCATGACCTAACCCCCGGTTTTACGGTCGGCTATCTCGATCCAAATTATAGTTTAATCCCGATCGAACTGGAACCGATCGCCGACCCGCCGGGCAACAACAGGATTAGAAGCGCTGGAATAAATGAAGAAGGCGCTGAAGAATCAGCCAGAAAATATCTCCTGCTCGACAAAGACCGCCTGGCGGATTTTATCGCCACCCTGCCCTGGAACGGTCCGCTTAAAGCGCGATTAAAAGAGTTGTTGGATAAAGTCAGAACCGATTCCCTAACGCAGTTGACCGAGGCGGTCGAGAATCGGCTGGCGCCGGGGAGCAAATAAATGCCGCAGCCGGTAAACACTAACAGAGTTAACACCGTTCAAGCTGCCGCCGACAAAGAAGCGGCCGTCTTCCTCAAATCGTTTGATACCAATCAAACCCCTGGCCTCCAGCCGGACGAGATTACCGATGATTTCGCGCTAAAACTTCTCAACAAGTCTTATAGCGTGCAAAAAGCGATTGTCAAGCGGCTGCCTAAAGATAGTCTTTATTATTTGAACACGCTGCTTAGCATGATCGCCGCCGGAGTAATCACTGATCCGACGAGATTCACCAGGGACATCGTCAAAAAAGCAGGCGCCCTTATTAAATTACGCCATGAAAATAGCTCCAGAGGGCAATATCGTTTTTCTTATATTCCATTAAAACCGGGCCCGAACCTCAACCCGGTCAGGGTTTATTGCTAACATGGCAACCAAATCAACACTTCAAAAACGCGTTGTCACCATCAGCCTGGAAAACTGTTCGGGCTGCAATCTCAACTGCCGCTATTGTTTCGCAGCGCAAAAGCACCGGCAGCCGCAGAAAATGAGCTATGAATCGGCTGTCAAAGCCATTGATTTCTTTCTGGACTATTACCGGAAACAGTCGCCGCCGCCCCAAGAATATTGTGTGGATTTTACCGGCACCGGCGAACCGCTGCTAAATTTTGAATTGATCGAACGGCTCGCCGAATATGTCATCGCCCGCAAAAACGACAAGATCTTCTTGCATTTCACGACTAACGGCACGCTTTTGACGCCCGGTCTCATCGCCCGGATCAAAAAATTAAACAAACGGCGCCGGCGGCTGATCCGTTTCTCGCTTACCTTCGACGGCTTTCCGCTCCTCAATGACATCAACCGCCGGGATCGGTCCGGCCGCGGCAGCGGCGACCGTGTTTTGCGGCTGATCGGCGAATTGAAAGAGCAGAAGGCCTTTTCTCTGATCGACAATGCCAATTCAACTTTTACTTATGACGATCCCCTCTTGACCTACCGGCTCAAGGGGCTTTACTTGCTCGGCTTTCGCCGCATCATCGTCAAACCGTACCGCGGCAGCGATCGGAGATTCAAGCTGACCGCCGACCGGCTGAAAAAAGTCAAAAAAGAATATCGCGCCCTGACCGACTTTATCCTGAAAAAGATCATTAAAGAAAACGATTACGGCTATTTCTTTTCGCTTTTTAATCCGGGTGATTACCTGGGCAAATTCCTGCTGCGGACCTACGCCGGCGCGGAGCAAACCCGGCGCTGTCCGGCCGGGCTGGATTATTTTTATGTAGACGCCGGAGGCGATATTTTCCTGTGCCCCTCTTTCAGCCGGCTGCCGGAGACTTCGCTTGGCAACGTTGTTAAGGGAATTAAAAACCCACCGCCGGCGGCGCAGGCCGGCTTCCTGGCCAAATGTGAGAAATGCGCCGCCAAAAAGCTCTGCGGCGGCCAGTGCTATTATGAAACAGTTAGGAGCCGTTCCACCGAACCTGCCCGGCTGTTGTGCGAATTGAAAAAATTTCTGATCAAAGAAGCGGCCTATTTCTGGGGCCGTCTCTATCAAGAGAAGAGTCTAGCGATCAGTTATATCAACCGTCAAATAAAAAAGAACTATTCTTTCTGTTTTGAATAACTATTTTTCCAGCGCCTGTATGTCCAGCCGGTAGCCAACGCCCGGTTTCGCGATAATAGTCTACAATGACTCTTCTTTGTAGATTATGTTATAATTATCGCGATATGGCTGAAAAAAGTAAAGCCGTCTTTCTCGACCGTGACGGTACGGTCATTTTGGACGCCCACTACTTAAGCTCTCCCCGGGAGATCGAATTCCTGCCGGGAGCGATCGAGGGGATCAAAAAACTGAACGAAGCCGGCTGGCCGGTGATCATCATCAGCAACCAATCGGGGGTCGCCCGGGGAATTATCTCCGAAGATATGCTCCAGACGATCGATAAAACGATGCACAAGCTCCTGCTGGCAAAAGGGGCTCACCTTGATGGCGCTTACTACTGCCCCCACCACCCCGAACACGGGGTTTACCCTTATAAAGATGATTGCGACTGCCGCAAACCCTCCCCCGGTCTGCTGAAGCAAGCGGCCCGTGAACACCAGCTCGACCTTAGCCGCTCCTATATGATCGGCGACAAGCCGAGCGACATTGAAGCCGGGGAGAACGCCGGGACCAAAACGATCCTGGTCCTGACCGGCCTGGGGGCCGAATCAAAAAACAAGCTCCGGAAACCGGCCGACTTTATCGCCTCCGACCTGTCAGCGGCGGCCGACTGGCTCCTTGGCCGATCAGCTCTTGAAAAATAACCCCCGCTCCTATACCATTACATAAGCACCTTTGAAGGAAAGGATCAAACCTTGGACAACCTAAAAAAATACATCTCAAATTTTGCCGGTAAAAAAGTCCTGATCGTCGGCGACCTGATGCTCGACGAGCATATCTGGAGCACGGTCTCCCGGATCTCGCCGGAAGCGCCGGTCCCGATCGCCGACGTTAAAAAGACGACCCATGTCCCCGGCGGTTGCGGCAACGTCGCCGCCAATATCGCCGCCCTGGGCGGTACCCCCTACCTGATCGGGATCATCGGCCGGGACAGCTCGGGCGAAAAACTCCTCAACGCCCTGAAAAAGATCAACGTCAGCACCAATTTCATCATTGTCGACGATGTTAGGCCGACCATCCTCAAGTCGAGAATCATCGCCGCCTCCCAGCACGTCGTCCGGGTCGACCGGGAAGACAAATCGATCCTCTCTCTCGCCCTAACCCAACAGATCGTTAAACGGCTCAAGGAACTGATCCCCCGCGTTGACGCGATCGTTATCTCCGACTACGAAAAAGGATTGGTCACCAAAACGATTTGCCAAACGACCATTAAGCTGGCCAAAGCCCACAAAAAGCCGGTCGCTGTCGATCCGAAAGGAAATGACTACGCCAAATACGCCGGGGTCACTATCATCACCCCAAATTTACGGGAAGCAATTGTCGCCGCCGGGGTCGAGATCAAAGACGACGAAACCCTGCGGCAAGCGGGTAAAAACCTCCTGCAGAAAACCAAAAGCCGCTATGTCCTGGTCACCCGGGGACGCGACGGCATGACCCTCTTCGACGCCAAAGAGGCCAAGACCTTCCCGGCGGTCCCCCGCGAAGTGTTCGACATCACCGGCGCGGGCGACGCCGTGATCGCCACCCTGACCCTGGCCCTGGCGGCCGGCGCCTCGACGCGGGAAGCAGCCCTCCTCTCCAACTTCGCCGGCTCGGTTGTCGTTGGCAAGATCGGGACCGCCCCCTGTTTCCGGGAAGAGCTGGAAGAATCGCTGGCCGGGCATGAGCCGGTCACCCGCAAGATCAAGACCCGCCGGGAGATCGGGCCGATCGCCAAGAACCTGAAAAACGAAGGGATGAAGATCGTCTTCACCAACGGCTGTTTCGATATCCTCCACCTCGGCCACGTCCGCTACCTGCGCGAAGCCAAAAAGCTCGGCGACATTCTGATCGTCGGGGTCAACACCGACAAGTCGGTCGCCGCCCTCAAAGGACCAGCCCGCCCTTACGTCTCGGAACTGGAACGGGCGGAGATCCTGGCCTCCCTGGAATGCGTCGACTATGTCATCTTGTTTGGCGAACTGCGGCCCGATAATCTGATCAAAGCGGTCGAACCCAATATTCACGTCAAAGGCGGGGACTATAACGTTAACGACCTGCCGGAGAAAAAACTGGTCGAAGCGCTTGGCGGCAAAGTTGTCGTCATTCCGCCGATCAAAGGCCGCTCGACCACTAACATCGTCGCTAAAATACTGGGAGGGAAGAAATGAATATAAAAAGAGGCTTGTTTTTGCTTACCGCTTGCTGCTTACTGCTTACAGCTTTTTCCGCCCAGGCCTGGCGGATCACGCCCGAACTGCAGAAAGAGCTGGAGACCAAACAAGCGGCGGTCAAGGCCAATCCGAACGATGCCGCTACCCGCTTCGATCTGGCGATCACCATGGCTTACACTAACAACCTGCAGGACGGCTGGAACAACCTTAAAAAGACCGTCGAACTAGACCCTTCGTTTAAGAAAAAGGGGCTGGAAATGTACGAGAAAAAAGTCACCGACAGTCCCAGCGACTGGCGGCTCCGCTTCCGCCTTGCCTTCGCCTACTACTTCAACGAACGGAAAAAAGAAGCGATCCGGGAACTGGAAAATGTCCTCAAGATCGATCCTTATAACGTCTGGGGTTACGGCTACCAGGCGCTGATCTACGGGGAACTCAACGAAACCGACACCGCCATGGAGGTCACCAAAAAAGGGCTGGCGATCGACAGCAACGTCGCCGCGCTCCACCTGCTGCTGGGGGAAGGCTACAACCGTAAAGGGGACAAATGGAAAGGCTTCCTGGAAACCATGGAAGCGGTCAGGTTGAGGGCGTTGGGATACTAAAATGGAAACCTGCGACAGTATCGTCGCGGTTTCCTTGCTATAACCGCGCAATTAATTGCGCGGTTATTCGGGGAGTTAACTAAATTTTATGAGATTTAAAACTTTAATACCGATCCTGGCGGTGGTCTTTTTCGTCTGGATCTTCTACTGGGCGATCTTCGTCCCGAAGGAGGACGTCTCCAGCCGGATCTATAACTCTCTGAAGGAACAGGAAAAGAAAGCCGACCTGATCTTCAAAAAAGTCACGGTCGAAGAGGTCGTCAACGGGGTCAAATACTGGCAATTGGAAGCCGACACCGGCATGCTCAATAAAAATGCCGGGATCGCCGCCCTGCAAAACGTGGAAGGGACTTTCTTTAATAAAGGAAAACCGGTCTTGCGCTTCTCCTCCCCCGCCGCCCTCTGGGAAAAAGACAAGAAAGAGATCTATCTCGACAATCCGGTCGGCTACGACCTGGCCTCCGCCGGCAAGATCAACCAGCTGCTTAGTTCGATCAGGACCGGCAAGCTCTCGTTCTTTTCTTTCCCCAAGGAATACAAAAAAGGGCTCGGTTACTGGTTCAAGGCCAAGAATCTCCGCTGGCGGCTGGCCGACCAAAAACTCCTCTGCCAGGGGGGAATTATGCTG
This sequence comes from Candidatus Margulisiibacteriota bacterium, assembly GCA_041661965.1. Classification (NCBI taxonomy): domain Bacteria; kingdom Bacillati; phylum Candidatus Margulisiibacteriota; species Candidatus Margulisiibacteriota bacterium. The sequence continues at coordinate 6,195 of JBAZTH010000003.1, read as the reverse complement.
AACAAGGGGGACGCCTCCGCTTACGCCGAGACCTTGAGCGGCGACGTCGAATTTAAAATGATGACCCTGTCCGGCTCGCCGAAAATAGTCATCGCGCCGGCCGGCAGTATTCCGCTCACCCTGGAAGCCGAGACATTCAGCGTGACCGGCGCGCAGGATATCTTTACCGCCAACGGCAACCCGCGCATCAGCTGGCAGGACGCCAGGGTCACCGCCAAAGCGGTCCAATATTACCAACAGAAAAAGAAATTAAAGCTTAAGAACGAGGTCCGGATCGCTTATCGCGACATCAACGCCTGGGGAGACGCCGCCGACTACTTTACCGACGACCAGAACATTATCCTTTTCGGCAATTCGCGGGCCGAGCAAGGGACCAACAAGCTGACCAGCGACCAGGTCAGGGTCTCGCTCAAGGACCGGAAGATCTCCCTGGTCGGAAAAAGCAAGCTGATCATCAACAAATAATATGCCGACAAAATTACAAACCAAACCGCAGCAGTCGATCATCATTGAAGAGCAAAAGCCTTACGATCTGATCATTATCGGCGGCGGGCCGGCCGGCATGACCGCCGCCCTTTACGCCCTGCGGGCCAGGCTTAACGTCCTGCTGATCGAAAAAATGATCCTGGGCGGGCTGGCCTCCACCACCTATCAGATCGATAACTACCCCGGCTTCCCCGACGGGATCTCCGGACAGGAGCTGGCCCAGCGGTTGGAGAACCAGATCAAAAAGCTCTTTCCGAAAATCATTTGGGGGCGCGCGGTTGGGGTCAAAAACGGCAAGCATTTTCGGGAAGTCACCGTCGACGGACAGGCCCATTTCGCCAAAGCGGTGATCGTCGCCACCGGGTCCGAACCGGCCAAGCTGGGGGTCCCGGGCGAAGAGACCTTCACCGGCCGGGGGGTCTCCTATTGCGCGGTTTGCGACGGCGCGTTTTACCAGGACAAAAACATCGTCGTGGTCGGGGGCGGCAATTCGGCCGTGGAAGAAGCGCTCTTTTTGACCCGCTACGCCGGCAAAGTTTCGATCATCCACCGGCGCGACGAACTGCGGGCCGACCGGATCGTTGCCGAAAAAGCGCAAAGCCACCCCAAGATCTATTTTCACTGGCATTCAACCGTTGAAGAGATCATCGGGGATAAGACCGTGACCGGGATCGTGCTCAAGGACCTGGTAAGCAACAAAAAATCAACGGTCCAAACTGACGGGGTTTTTGTGTATATCGGCTACCACCCCAACGTCGAAGCGGTCAAAGGGGTCGTCAAATTGGATGAGCGCGGTTTCATTATTACGGATGAAAACATGAAAACTTCGGCCCCCGGGATCTTCGCCGCCGGTGATATTCGGGCTAAATCGCTCCGCCAGGTAGTTACCGCCGCCGCCGATGGGGCGATTGCCGCCAATTCCGCCCGGGAATTCATCGAAAAAGGGCATTAACCCGTCCTCACCCTTAGATTGACAGATCGGCCAAAAAGAGGTATAATAGATAAAGTAAAGGCTGAAATATCGTCTAGCAGGTTGATCCCGGTGAGGGAAATCAGATCGAGCATGTCACGGATACTCCAGCCACTTATTTATCGTTCCCCTACAGTAAAAATTTCACTCAATTTTTCAGCCTTGTTTGACCACGTCTATAATCCATGTTAAACTTTGATCGGAAACCTGCGACAGTATCGTCGCGGTTTCCTCGGTTTTTCTGTGTTTGCCGCCACAGGCGGATTACGGGGTGTAGCTTAGCTTGGTAGAGCGCCTGGTTTGGGACCAGGAGGTCGTAGGTTCAAATCCTATCACCCCGATTTTTTAATCTTGCCAGCCATATTTACCGATAAGCGGCACAAACCGGCAATCGATCGTTTTCTCCCTGGAGATTTTCCCCTGATTTTTTGTCACCACCGTTAATCTTTGCAAATACCTATCCCCCACCGGAACCAGGAGCTTTCCTCCCTCGGCCAGTTGTTCAAGAAGCGGGGGCGGAACGTCGGGACAGCCAGCACCGACAACGATCCGATTGTACGGCGCCGCTTCAAGATAGCCTTCGGTGCCGTCCCCGGAAACAAATTCGATGTTGGTATAACCGAGCTTTACTAGAACCTCTCTCGCCCCCAGCGATAACGATTCTATCCGTTCCATCGTGTAGACCCGGCGGCAAAGTTCAGCCAAAATCGCCGTATGATAACCCGATCCGGTCCCAATCTCCAAAATCTTGTCTTCTTTACTTATCTCCATCATTTCAGTTATCAGGGCAACAATATATGGCTGGGAGATCGTCTGTTCTCCTCCTATCGGCAGGGGGAAGTCATCGTAAGCGGCTGCCCGGTATTGGGCGGGAATAAATTCGTGGCGAGGAACGCGGCGAAAGACAGCCAAAACTTTGGGCTCTTTGATGCCGCGCGAAACGAGCTGGTCCTCGACCATTTCCAGTCGGAGGCGCTCGAAACTATCCATGTTTACTTTACTTCGACCGAGGTATTCCTCATGTAGATGCACTTTTTGGGGCAGACTTCCGCGCAGTAACCGCAAATAATACAGCGATATGGGTCCATCGTCCACGTTTTTGGTTCCCGGGTAACGACTATCGCGTCGGTCGGACAACGGCGCTGGCAGATCCCGCAGTAAATGCAGATCGCCGGGTCCATATCGAGACTGAAACGCCCCCCTTTGAACGGCTCCCGCTTCACAAAAGGATAAAGCCTGGTCGCCGGCCGGCGGAACAAATTTTTAAAAATAAGCTTCAGTAAATTTACCATTATCTCTCCGTACAACTGATGCAGGGATCGATCGAAATAACGATCACCGGCACGTCAGAGAGCTGGCAGTTGGGGAGCATTTGCAGGAGCGGCGCCAGGTTGGCAAAGGTCGGGGTTCTGACCCGGAAGCGGTCCAGGTTCTTGGTCCCGTTCGCTTTGAGGAAATAGACCACCTCGCCCCGCGGCTGTTCGACCCGGGAGGCGTATTCGCCGTTAGGGTTCCCCTTCACTTCGACCGATAACGGACCGGCCGGGAGCTTGTTGATCGCTGCCCGGACCAGGCGCATCGATTCGTACATCTCAAGAAGCCTGACCTTCATCCGGCCGTAGGCATCGCCGGTCTGTTCAACGACCATCTTAAAGCCCAGTTCTTTGTAAGCGGCGTAGCCGGTCGTCCGGAAATCCATCTCCACCCCGCTCGCCCTGGCAACCGGACCGACCGCTCCGAGAACGTGGGCCTTCTCTTTAGAGAGGACCCCGACCCCGACCAGCCGTTTCTTGATGCTGTAGTCGTTGAGGAAGCCCGGGATAAATTCGGTAAATTCTTTTTCCAAAAGGTCCAAAGTCTTAAGCGTTTCTTTAAGTAGGTCATCCGGAATATCCCGTTTGACCCCGCCGATCTGGCAGGTCCCAAGCATTACGCGGGCACCGGCGGTCTTCTCCATGATATCGAGAACGTATTCGCGGCAGCGCCAACTCTGCATGAAAAGGTTCTCAAACCCGAAAGCATCGGCCAGCAAGCCGAGAAATAAGAGATGGCTGTGGATACGATGAACTTCGCTCCAGATGACCCGGAGATATTTCGCCCGGTCGGGAACTTCGATCCCCATGATCGTCTCGATCCCCTGGCAATAGCAAAGAGAATGGATAAAACTGCAGATCCCGCAGATCCGCTCCGCGATATAAGTTGTCTGGATGAAATCTTTTTTCTCGGCGACTTTCTCCAAGCCCCGATGAATATAACCGATCGCCGGCAAAGCCTCAACGACCTTCTCGTCTTCCAAGACCAGGCGAAGCTGGATCGGCTCCGGCAGGACCGGATGTTGGGGGCCAAATGGTATTAAGGTTGTGTTGACCATTATTTCTCCTCTTTCACGCGGACATCGAGCGCCATCCCGCAGTTTTTGGTCATCGGCGCTTTAGGGGAACCTTCCGACAGGACAAAGCGCCCCTGGTAATCGATCGGCAGGTCGGAAACCTCGATCCCAAAAAGGTCCTTGATCTCGTTCTCGACCAGGACCGCCGGGAAAGTGATCTCGGCGACGCTCGGTAAGACTTCGCCGTAAGCCAGCTTTAACTGCAAGTTCGAGAGCTGGTAATTAAGATCGAAATGATAGTAGATATCGAAATCGGTGCCGGTATCGACACAGGTCATCGTCACGAAACGATTCCCGCCGTCGATCTTGGCTTTGACTTCGGCTTTGAGGGTCTCTTTGGTAATGGCTTTAACTTCCGCGTTGATCATGCCTGCTCCTTTGGCGCCGGTGGGACCATGAAAACTTTCGGCTTCTCCGCCCCACCCTTAGCCGCTCCGCCGCGTAGCGCTTCCAGTTTGGCGGCCGCTTTGACGATGCCATCGATCATCGCTTCCGGCCGCGGCGGGCAGCCCGGGACAAAAACGTCGACCGGGATGACCTTGTCCACCCCACCATAAACGTTATAGCAATCGGCAAAGATCCCGCCGGAAGAAGTACAGACCCCGAAGGCGACCACGACTTTGGGACTTGGCATTTGGTCGTAAACGTTACGCAGAACGCGGGCATTCCGGTGGTTGACCGAACCGGTCACCAACAAGACGTCGGCGTGCTTGGGATTGCCGACGTGGAGGATGCCGAAGCGTTCCAGGTCGTACATCGGCGTCAAACAGGCGACAATTTCAATGTCGCAGCCGTTACAGCTATTGCAATTATAATGGACTACCCACGGTGATTTCGCTAATTTAGTCATAACCCTCTCCCCATATAAAGCCAGATGATATTGGTAAAAGCCATCCCCAGTCCGATCGTCCACATATATTGCAGCATCCAGATCGGGGTCAAGCGGGCGAACGCGTTATCGATCACGATCTCGAGGAAATAACAACCAGCGGCCAGCGCCAGCGCGATATAGATGTTGGGGAGCCAGAAAAGCATCAACATAATGAACAGAAGGGCAAGTTTATAAAAGTAAGCGATCTCCAGGATCGCCAGGTATGGGCCGGAATACTCGATCGTAATCCCTTTGACGATCTCCTGGTGGGCATGATGAGAGGTCGCCAGATCAAAGGGAGATTTCTGCAGTTTTACCGTCAAGACTAATAGAAAAGCAATAAAGATCAAGGGAAGCGAAAATAACAGCGGCCGCCCGGAAGCGGCAATGTCGCTGGCCAGGAAACTCCCGGTGACCAGGTAGATCCCGACGACCATCAGGACCAGGATCGGTTCGTAAGCGACCATCTGGAGGATCTCGCGCTGGCTGCCGATCCGGCTGTAAGGCGAGCGGACGCACATCCCGCCAAGGATCAGGGCAATATTAGCGAAAGCAATAATGAACAAAAGCATCAGCAGGTCTTGGCCCATGACCAAAAAGATCACCGACAGAACGATAAAGGCAAGATGGAGAAAAGCGTAAATAACCTGGATCCGGTTAAGGAGGATCGGCTCTTTTCCCAGCAGTTTAAAAACATCATAGATCGGCTGGAGGAGCGGCGGACCGACCCGGCGCTGCATGCGGGCGGTCAAGATCCGGTCGATCCCCATCAGGACCGCGCCGCCGATCGGCGCCAGGATCAGGACCGCTAGTATTTTAAACCACGCTTCCCACATCATATCATTAACGCTCCAAACATTATTAAAATTAAGGCGATCGCCAGCGGATTGAACCAGCTGGTCAATTTATCCTCGCCGAAAACCGGCGACATATAATACGAAGAAAGATAAGCGGTCTCACGTTTATCGGCCAAACTGCGGAACTCAAAGCTAGTCTCTTTCTGTTCGGCATTTTCACCGCAGAGAAAGGGCGGTCGGATATGACTTTCTTTAATGCTTCTCATTGCCAGCAGGATCGCGACCAAAACCACGAATAAACAGACGAAGAGCGGCGCTTCCATAAATTTATCAACCGATTGCATTACCCGCCAAGCGGCAACAACGGTCGTGACATGCTGGTAAGCCGCCATCGCGACCGGACGGACAAATAATTGATAGAGCGGCACAGCCGATAAACCAAGAACGATCACGCCGGTCACCAGGGTCAACATCGTCCCCATCATGGTGAAAGGGATCTTTTCGATCTTATATTCTTCATGATACGAAGCAGTTATGATCCGGCCGATCCACTTGGCCCAGAAAAAGATCGTCAGAGCACTGCCGATAATGATCATGAAAAGGACCAGTGGGTAACGGACCGCCGCTTCGATCGCCATCCATTTGCTGATCAGGAGACCGAACGGCAAGGCAAGCATCGAGA